>UQXS01000165.1 GCA_900545125.1 uncultured Ruminococcus sp. | reverse complement strand
GACGGAACGATCCTTACCGGACGGACTTCGGAACTTTTAGGAGCAGTTTCAGCTCTTCTTCTCAATGCACTTAAATATTTCGGTGGCATTTCTGACGAGGTGCTTCTTATGTCGCCCCACGTTATCGAACCTATTATGAATCTTAAGGTTCAGCATCTTGGAAACGCAAATCCACGTATACATACCGACGAAACGCTCCTTGCACTGTCTATCTGTGCAAATACTGACGAAAATGCCAGAAAAGCAATGGATCAGATTTCAAAACTCCGTGGCTGTGAGGTGCATTCTACTGTTATCCTGTCGCAGGTGGACGAGAGGATATTCAAGCGTCTTGGAATAAATCTTACCTGTGAACCAAAATATCAGAGCTAATGTTAATAGCCTGTTTAGTATCTCTCTGCTCTCGGCAAAATTTTGATCGAAAATCCGCACACATCGAGATACTAAACAGGCTCTAAGGCAGCACTGCACAATATTTGTGCGGTGCTGCTTTGATTATATAAGACGCATTATTGCCAATGTGTAAATCCGGGGAATGATCTGTCACCTATTTATCAGACAGGTGAAAAAATATTCACGAAAGCTTTTCTTAAATTCTACATAACCTGCTTAATAATATCACAAAGGGCAGATATAATATAGACAATGAACGAGGGAAACCTCAGAATAATGAAAGGAATCGTGAATAATATGAATGAATACAATATGGAAAACTTTGAAAATCAGGAAAATGTCAATGAAAATCCTTTTGTCGCCGCACAGGCTAAGAGAAAGAAGAAGCATACCGGACTTAAAATAACTGCACTTCTCATGGCTATGACAATGGTATCCGGTGGTTCTGTAATGGCATACCGCAGTATTGCAGGCGAAAATGGTCATTCTGTTTCGCAGACGGAGAACGATCACGAAGAAATCTCGGAAAAATCAAAGTCAGTCGCAAAGCCAATGAGCATCATCAATGCGGAAGACATCGGAAGCGATGCACTTTCTACGGAGGATATCGTTGAGAAGTCGCTGCCGTCTGTTGTTGGTATCAAGTCGGAATTCACTGTCCAGAATCCGTCCGGAAGCTATTATTACGGATTCGGCGGTAATATGCCATCGTCATCTGAGGCAGCTTCGACCGGTACAGGCGTTATTATTACTGAGGACGGATATGTTGTAACAAACGCTCATGTTATCTATGACAGTCAGTATGGCGCAGGACTTTCAGAGAAAATTTCCGTTCTTGTAAGTGACGGCGAAAGCTATGACGCTGAAGTGGTAGGATATGATACTGACTGCGATATCGCTGTGCTGAAAATAGATGCAAAAGATCTTGTTCCGGCAGAGTTCGGGGACAGCGACAGTCTCAGACTCGGAGAACCTGTAACAGCTATCGGAAATCCGCTGGGATTTGATCTTATGAATACAATTACAAGCGGAATCGTATCCGGTCTTGACCGTCAGATAATCATAAACGACAAGGAAATGACTCTTTTGCAGACAGATGCCGCAATCAATTCCGGAAATTCCGGTGGTCCTCTTATTAATAAGTATGGTCAGGTTATCGGAATAAATTCATCTAAAATGAGTGCTTCCTATTCGGAGACTTCAATTGAGGGCATAGGTTTTGCAATTCCCTCAAACGAGGTATCAAAAATTGTTGATGATCTTATGGAATACGGTTATGTTACGGGCAGACCACAGCTTGGCATAAGCTGTCAGGATGTCACCGAGAACGTTTCGCAGATGTATGATATGCCGCTGGGCGTTTATGTTATTTCCGTAAGCGAGGATAGTGCTGCCGAAAAAGCAGGTCTTGAAACGGGAGATATCATCACGGAGGTTGACGGAGAAGAGGTCAAGTCATATTCGGAACTGAATGCACAGAAAAATCTTCATGAAGCAGGAGATAAGATAACTCTCACTTATATAAGAAAAGGCAAGACCAGAACTGCCGAAGTTGTTCTTGATGAGAACACCAATAGTGATTAAAAATAATCAGGCATCCGCTGCGGCGGATGTCTTTTTTTGTTTAAATGACTTATCGTGTGAGATTTGATATATAAAAAGCACAAAATATCAGTTAATGAGTATTATATATCATTGAAATACAGCACTTTTTTCTGTATAATATAGACAATGAATGAAACGAAAGAATAAAGTCCGGAGAACGGATAAAAGTGTACACATTATATTTTATTTAAATTTTATTATGGAGGAATATTATGAAAAATCTTATCATGAAGAAAAGAATTGCTTCTGTTGCAGCAGCAGCCGTAATGAGTGTAACGGCTGTTTCAGGATCACTCGGCAGAGTCAATGTTATCATGAATGATAACAGCTCCATTACAGCTTTTGCAGCAGAAAGCAGCGTTAAGTTTATCCAGACAGTCGGCTACGGCGAGGGAATGTACGCTGCATGGTCTTCCGTTACGGGAGCTTCCGGTTACAACGTTTATGTTGACGGCGTTCAGATTGATTCAATGCTCATCAGACAGTACTCCGGTTACATGAGAGCCGATGCAGTTGGTATTAAAGCAGGCAGTCATACAATGAAAGTTGTTCCTATTGTAAACGGCAAGGAGGATTCCTCCAAGAGCGCAGAAACAACAGCATCCGCCTATGCTCATGACAGAAGCGGTTATGCTTTTGCTGACGGTCATATGCCCGGTGCTTACAAGGCTGACGGTACGCTCAAAGACAATGCAGTTGTTGTTTATGTAACAGAAGAAAATAAAGATAAAGTCACGGTAAAGCTCAATGCTGAGGGCAAGGGCGAAGTTGACTGCGTAGGCATTCAGAATATCGTTACGGCATACAAGAAGGGCAAGGAAACAAGACCAATTTCAATCAGACTTATCGGTAATATTACAGACCCCGGAAATATGCCCAAGGGTGACCTCATGGTAGATACCGTTACAGCAGGTATGACAATCGAAGGCATCGGAAATGATGCAACAGCAAACGGCTGGGGAATCGTCCTCAAAAACTGCGTTGACGTTGAAGTAAGAAACGTTGGTACAATGAACTGCAACAGCGACGAAGGCGATAATATCGGACTTCAGCAGAGTGATTCATATTGTTGGGTTCACAACTGCGATTTCTTCTATGGCGATGCAGGTTCGGATGCCGATCAGGTAAAGGGTGACGGTGCTCTGGATACAAAGAAGTCACATCATATCACACACTCTTACAATCATTTCTATGATAACGGTAAATGTAATCTTCAGGGTGCAAATGCAAGTGATACTTCAAATTACATTACATATCACCACAACTGGTATGACCACTCAGATTCACGTCATCCCCGTGTAAGAAAAGCAACTGTTCATGTTTATAATAACTACTATGACGGCAATGCAAAATACGGTATTGGATCTACTACCGATTCCGATATATTCGCTGAAAACAACTACTTCCGCAACTGCAAGAATCCCATGATGATTTCGGGTCAGGGCACTGATGCAGCAGGCGAAGGCACATTCAGCGGTGAAGTCGGCGGTATGATCAAGGCTTACGGCAACGTATTCAATGGCGGCACTTATGTTCCTTACAGCCAGAATAATAAGCAGTTTGACTTCTATGACGCAAAGTCAAGAGATGAAAAAGTACCTTCATCGGTAACAGCAGCAAGCGGCGGTGCAGGATACAACAACTTCGATACGGCAAGTGATTTCTACAGCTATAAGCTCGACAATGCCGAGGATATTCCGTCAATTCTGGCAGCCAAGGCAGGGCGTGTTGACGGCGGTGATTTCAAGTGGGAATTTGATGACGCTGTAGACGATGAAAGCTATGCTGTAAATCAGGCTCTTAAAAATGCTCTTGTTGCATATGATGATTCAATAGTTGCAGTCGGAAGCGGATTTAAAGAGGATTCGGGCAATCCGCCTATCGTTACAACTATTACGACTACATCACAGAAACCCACAACAACTACAACAAAGACTCCGTCAAGCACTCCCTCAAATCCGACGGCAGGCAGTCAGGTACACGATTTTACCGCAAACGGAACTTCAAGCAGTTTCTACACTATCGCAGGCAACCTCTCAACCTCAAAGGGAACTGTAAACTATGCCGGCGAGGTTCTTACACAGTGCCTGAAAATGGAATCCGCAACCTCTATAGGATTCAATGCATCATCCGCAGGAAAGCTCACTCTTGTATTTGCAGAGCCGGCTGCAACAGTTAAGGTAGACGGTACGAAATATACATCTTCCGGAGACGGTATAATCACTGTTGATGTTGCATCAGGTTCACATACGATAACAAAGGCAGATTCAGCTAATCTCTTCTATATGGTATACAGCGGAGACGGTTCAGCTCCTGTTGTTACTACAACTTCAAAAGCACCTTCGGGTCAGACAACGACCACAACAACAAAGCCTATTGGAACAAATCCACCTGCTGTTACCCCCGGAGATATTAAGGTCGTATATGCCGGCGGTTGGAATGAAATGGCATACGTAGTTTGTTCAGGTCTCAGTGATGCTGATGTAAAGGGCGTTTCATACAGCGGTGCAGCTTCCGGAACACTTACCGGCGAAGATTTTGAGTACCTTGTAAGAGATACCGATGCAGGTCTTCGTGTTGACCTCCTCGGACTGAAACCCGGCACATATTCAATCACTCTTGAAACAACGAAGGGAACGGTTACGCAGCCCGGAATAGTTGTAGGCGAACAGGACAGATCGGGTTACGCACACTTTAATTATAATGAAGGCGTAGGTGCTTATACAGACGGCGGTACGCTTAAAGCAAATGCAAAGGTACTTTATATTACAGACGAAAACAAGGACACAGTTACCCTTACATCAAAGGACGGAACATCGGTTACAGGCATAGGAAATATCCTTAATTCCGTAGGTCAGGATACCGGAAACGGCAAGACTTCCAACGGCGGTACTCCTAACTCAAATAAGGGTATCATCAAAAAGATCGCAGAGGACGGAACTCCCCTTGTTATCAGAATTGTTGGAAACGTTACAGCTCCCGAGGGACTTACCGAGTATGATTCTACCGGCAACGGCGGTTCAGTAGGCGACAACGGCTTTATGGCAAGAATGAAATCCGGTAAGAACATCACTATTGAGGGTGTCGGCAACGATGCTACAGTAAACGGCTGGGGATTCCATTTCATGGCTGAATCGGCTGCTCCTGAACTCGGCAAGAGCTTT
>UQXS01000164.1 GCA_900545125.1 uncultured Ruminococcus sp. | reverse complement strand
ACCATATCTATGAAAAAAAGCCAAGCAAAAACTTGACTTTTTCGACAGACTGAAATATGGAGTGTTGCGAAAAGCAGCACTCCATATTTTTGCATTTCAAGTTCCTGCTTTTGTACGCTTTATCTGAAGTTTTTCTCAAAAACTATTGTATTTTGTCCGTTTTTGTGATATAATTACTCGTAGGTAACTTCTCATAATACAAGTTATAAGGAACAAACCATGATATAGGGAGGAATAGATGTGAAATCCAACTTCGATTTTTTAGACAAATATTGGGAAACCCTCGCAAATATTGGAAAAAACGCTGAAAGCTATCTTTACAATGATCCTAACGCCTGCATTTATAAACTTGGAATGTTTGCCGAACGTCTTGTACAAGAGATATTTGCTTATGAACAACTTGCTGAGCCTGATTATGATAATACACACGCTAACAGAATAAAAATATTAAAACGTGAGGGACTTATTGACCGTGGTGGAAGAATTGACGATATTCTGTATTCCCTCAGAATGAAACGTAATGATGCTGTTCATAAATACGAGGATTCAGTCGATACGGCTGAATCATTACTGAGAATGGCGTATAGACTTGCTGTGTGGTTTATGGAGGTGTATGGTGATTACAATTTTCAAGCACCTGATTTTATAATGCCTGAAAATAAGCCAATTCAGGATTATGAAAGCATAATAAAGGAATTGGAGGAACAGCTTGCTAAAGCAACAAAGGCAGAGCCTGTTGTGACCGCTGCAAATGGTTTATCTTCTAAGGATAGAGCAAACAAATCGGCAGAAGTAACCGAAGCAATGGAGTTTACCGAAGCAGAAACACGCATCATTATTGACGATCAGCTCAGAAAATATGGCTGGGAAGTTGATACAAACAATATCCGATATTCTAAAGGCACAAGACCACAAAAAGGAAGAAATCTTGCTATTGCTGAGTTTCCGACTGATTCAAAGGTGACAAAAGGCGGTTTTGCTGACTATGCTCTGTTTGTAGGGCTTAAACTCGTTGCAATCATCGAAGCTAAGAAAGCAAGTGTGGATATTCCATCCGTTATCGACTATCAGTGCAAAGATTATGCCCGTATGATAAAGGCAGAACATAACGAGTATACTATCAAGGATTGGAATGGCTATAAAGTTCCTTTTGTTTTCGCCACTAATGGCAGAAAATATTTGAAACAGATCGAGTTAAAATCTGGAATATGGTTTCTTGATCTGCGTGACGGTGCAAACTCTCCGAAGGCATTGCAGGGGTGGTTCAGCCCTGATGGTTTAATGGAATTACTTGATAAAGATATTACAGCGGCAGATCAGGCATTACAGAATACCTCGTATGATTTACTGCGTGATCCTGACGGACTGAATCTGCGTGAATATCAGATAAGAGCAATTGAAGCTGCTGAAAACGTTATTATAGGCGGAAAGAAAACAGCATTACTGTCTATGGCTACAGGAACGGGTAAAACACGCACGATCCTCGGAATGATATATCGTTTTATTAAGAGTAACCGTTTTAAGCGTGTCCTTTTCCTTGTTGACAGAACTGCTCTCGGTGAACAGGCAGCCGATGTTTTCAAGGAAGTCAAAATAGAAGATTTAATGACACTTGATAAAATTTATAATATCAAGGGTCTTGATGAAAAAGATATTGATAAGGAAACAAAGATACATATAGCTACAGTACAGAGCCTTGTAAAACGACTGATTTACAGCGAAGATGACACTATGCCATCGGTTTCGGATTATGACCTGATCGTTGTTGATGAAGCTCACAGAGGTTACACGCTCGACAAAGAGTTGAGCGATAATGAAATGCTGTATCGTAATCAGGAGGATTATATCAGCAAGTACCGTACTGTCATAGAATATTTTGATGCAGTCAAGGTGGCGTTGACGGCTACTCCTGCTCTCCACACAACAGAAATATTCGGAAAGCCCGTATTCACCTACTCTTACAGAGAAGCTGTCATTGATGGTTATCTTATCGATCATGATGCTCCGCACGACATTCATACCAGACTGCGTGATAACGGCATAGAGTACAAAAAAGGAGAAACATTGGCTATTTATGATCCGAACACGGGTGAAGTCCTCAACAGCGATGAACTTGAGGACGATATGAAGTTTGAGATAGACAAGTTTAATAAGGATATTATTACCGAAAACTTCAATAAAGCTGTTTTTGAAGAGATTGCTATGGATTTTAATCCTGATGGTGAGGGAAAAACGCTTATTTATGCCGTTGATGACGATCACGCTGACCTTATTGTAAAGATACTCAAAGACATTTACTCCAAATACGGCATTGATAATGATGTTGTCAAGAAGATAACAGGCAGCATAGAAGGCGGAAACAAAAAGAAGATACTTGAAGCAATACGGCAATTTAAGAATGAAGCATATCCGAAGATCGTTGTAACTGTTGACCTGCTGACAACAGGTATTGACGTTCCTGAGATTATCAATCTCGTATTTATGCGTCGTATCAAATCCCGTATTCTGTTTGAACAGATGCTCGGCAGAGCTACAAGATTGTGCAGTAAGATAGATAAAGATCATTTCGAGATATACGATCCTGTTGGTGTATATGAAACATTAGAGCCTGTTAGCAATATGAAGCCTGTTACTCCGAATCCGCAAACGAGCTTTGAGGATTTACTAAACGGCTTGAAAGTGATTGAAAAGGATAGACAGGCTTATCAGCTTAGCTTGATTATCGCAAAACTGCAAAGGAAAAGCCACAGGATAAGCTCAAAGGCACTTGCTCAGTTTATGTATCTGACAGGAGGTAAAGACCTTAATTCATTTGCAAAAGAGCTGAATAACGGCAAGGTGAGCGAATCCGTAAAAAGAGCATTAGATTGTTCCGAAGCGTTTGCTGTGCTTGATAATGACAGAACGCATAGAAAACGACCTGTTGTGATAGACGATCACGAAGATGAGGTTGTATCACACGAAAGAGGATACGGAAAGGCAACCAAGCCGGAAGATTATATTGAAGCATTCAAGCAGTTTATTCTGAAAAATCTTAATGAGATCAATGCCCTTAAAATTGTATGTATAAGACCATCTGAGCTTACAAGGGAAACACTAAAAGAGCTGAAAATGGAACTTGATCGTCACGATTTTACGGAAAAACAACTTAATACAGCCTGGAATGAAATGACAAATCAGGACATAGTAGCAGATATTATTGCATTTGTACGGCAGCAGGCTATCGGCTCTGTCCTTATCAGTCATGAAACAAGGGTTAAAAATGCCTTTGCAAAGCTCAGGCAAAACCATAAATTCAATAAAATTCAGCTTGATTGGCTGAAACGCATTGAAAAAGTCATGCTTGAAGAAGCTGTGCTTGATGTGCAAATGTTTGAGCAGGGAGCATTCAAGAATAACGGCGGTTTCAGAGGAATTGACCGCAGATTTGAAGGACAGCTCCATGAGGTTATTATGGAATTGAACCAATATTTATATGACGACGGAGGAAATGTAGCTTGAATAATCAGGAAATTGTGGCAAAGCTCTGGAATCTTTGTAATGTACTGCGTGATGATGGTATCACTTATCAACAGTACGTTACAGAGCTTACCTATATATTATTTCTTAAAATGTGTAAAGAAACTAATGCCGAAAGTGCTATCCCTGAAGAATATCGTTGGGATGAGCTCATGAGCAGACAGGGCATTGAACTGAAAAAGTTCTACAAAGAGCTTTTAGAGCATCTCGGTGAAAATTGTCAAGGCAGAGTGCGTGAAATATATCAAGGTGCACAAACTAACATTGATGAGCCAAAAAATCTTGAAAAAATTATCACAACAATAGACCAATTCGATTGGTACAGTGCAAAAGAAGAAGGCTTGGGCAATCTTTATGAAGGTTTGTTGGAAAAGAACGCTACAGAAAAGAAATCGGGAGCAGGACAGTATTTCACACCTCGTGTACTTATCAATGTTATGACAAGATTGATCGCTCCGCAGGCTGGAGAACGTTGCAATGACCCGGCTTGTGGTACTTTCGGATTTATGATTGCTGCCGATCACTATGTTAAAGAACATACTGATGATTTATTTGAACTATCTGTTGATGAGCAGGAATTTCAGCGTACACAGGCATTCTCAGGGTGTGAACTTGTTCATGATACACATAGACTCGCACTTATGAATGCTATGCTTCATGACATTAGCGGACCAATCTATCTTGGTGATACACTTTCCAATTACGGCAAGCAGATGAAAGGCTATGACGTTGTATTAACAAATCCGCCGTTTGGTACTAAAAAAGGCGGTGAACGTGCCACTCGTGATGACTTGACTTTTCCTACAAGTAACAAGCAGCTTAACTTCTTGCAACATATTTACAGAAGCCTGAATCAGTTCGGAAAAGCTCGTGCTGCCGTTGTTCTGCCTGATAACGTGCTTTTTGCTGACGGTGACGGTGAGAAGATACGCCGTGACCTTATGGAGAAATGTAATCTGCACACGATCCTGCGTCTGCCTACGGGTATTTTCTATGCCCAGGGTGTAAAGACCAATGTACTTTTCATCACGAGAGGTACTTCCGATAAGGGCAATACTAAGGAAGTATGGATATACGATCTCCGTTCCGAAATGCCGTCCTTCGGCAAGACCAATCCGCTGAAAGAAAGCCACTTCGATGAATTTGTAGAGTGCTATCATGCTGAGGATATTTCCGCAAGACAGGAAACATGGAGCGAGGAGAACCCGAACGGCAGATGGCGCAGATATTCATATGACGATATTTTAGAGCGAGATAAGACAAGCCTTGATATAAGCTGGATTAAGTCGGCTAATACAAGCGATGACTATACGCTGACGGAACTTCTTGAAACGATAAAGACCAAATCAGAGAATATCGCAAGTGCCGTAGCTCAGCTTGAAAGTCTTATCGGCGAGGTAGATGAATAATGGATACAAAAGCATTAAGACAAAAAATCCTCAACCTTGCTATCAGGGGCAAACTCGTTCCGCAAGATCCGAACGATGAGCCTGCTTCTGTACTGTTAGAGCGTATCAGAGCCGAAAAACAGCAGATGGTCAAGGAAGGCAAACTGAAAGCAAAGGACATCAAGAACGATTCTATCATCTTCCTCGGTGATGATAATTTACATTATGAGAAGTTCCCTGACGGCACGGTGAAGTGCATTGAAGATGAGATA
>UQXS01000163.1 GCA_900545125.1 uncultured Ruminococcus sp. | reverse complement strand
TTTTTGTAAACGGGAAAATATACTATGAAGTTGCGTTCATACCGGCAAATGATAAAGCAAGCAAAACAGATCGGATCATTGCGTTTACAGACATTGAATTATCCGATTATTACGCTGTCAGATTTGCTATAGCCAATAATTCAATTGAAATTTTTGGAAAAACCATGCCCATACGAGTTATTGTCAATTGGGAAGTGAATATTCGTCCTTGTGAATTCGATAATTTTGCAAAACTGATTTACAAGAATGCCCCTAAGTTATCTAGAGCCGAACAGAAGCATTTATCACAATATTTAACTGATACCGGAGCCAATTTATCCGAGCTCCTTGATATTTCAGATGAAGCCTTTGCTAATTTACGCGGTAAAATCGTTCCAAATTCAAGTTCCACATTTTTCTTTGATATTCTGGATTATTGCAGAGAGCTTTTACGAAATCAAAGCCCAGGAGCTAATATCCTTAAGTATCTATTATTTCATATGACAAATAGGATAATAAAAGCACAATACAAGGAGCAATGGAAATGGGATTATTATAATGGTTGTTGGGAATACATAGGTCAAAACTCTTTGCTTTCTGATCTTTATTTAGCAAATGAATGTATACCTTTTGATAATATGCCATTTTGTTCTGCTCTTAGAAAACACGTTCCGAGCATTTCTGATATATTTGATTGCTTTGAGATATCGGGACGAGAACATGAGATTATTGCTTGGTTTATCAGGCATAATACAGAACAAAAAGGTATTCTTTTCACAAAATTAGAAAAGAGTGATGACGGGAAATATGAAATATTGGATTTTGAAGATGTTGAAAGCCTTGTAAATGTTTATAACAGCCGACTTTATAAGAATCGTACTCAACAAGCACGAAAGCTTATCATAAAAAATGATTTTGTTTTTATAGAAAGCTATAAAGGAGATACGGTTTCTATAATTCAAACTGTAAAAAGCCTGACCACTAATGGAATTCCTAATCACGCTAACACAGCGAAGCATTGGATAGATACTCAAGATAATAGCGATCTGTCAGATGAGAAAAAAGATGCCTTAATCAATTTGTTTGATAAATCGAAAGTAGCTTTGATTTATGGTGCAGCAGGAACTGGAAAAACGACATTGATCAATTATATTTCAACATTTTTCAAGGACTACTCTCGGTTGTACTTAGCTCACACAAATCCAGCGGTAAACAATTTGAAAAGAAAAGTGAGCGCATCATCAAAATGCAATTTTATGACTATCACCAAATTTAATAATCCGTATGCTAAAGATGTAAAAAGAGATTATGATATTCTCATAATAGATGAGTGTAGTACTGTAAGTAATAAAAGTATGAGAAAGGTTCTTGAACTTGCTCAGTACAAGCTTTTAATTTTGGTAGGAGATATATACCAGATCGAGGCTATAGAATTTGGAAATTGGTTTAATGCAGTAAGATTCTTTATTCCTCCAACATCAGTATGTGAATTAAAAAAACCATTTAGAACAGAAAGTAAGCAATTATTAGACCTCTGGGATAATGTCAGAAAAATGCAGGGCAATAATGAGGATAGTGATGTTTTCGACAGATTACAAGCAGGTGAGTTTTCGGCAGAACTGGATACTTCAATATTCACTTCTGCAGCCAAAAATGAAATTATACTTTGCTTAAACTATGGAGGACTTTACGGTATTAATAATATCAATCATTTCATGCAAGAAAACAATAACGGTAAAGAGATTTATCGTGGCATACAAAGATACAAAGTCGGTGATCCTATTCTATTCAACGATGCTGCCGATTCGTTTTTTAGCAGTGATGAAGACGAAGTTCCTGTTATTCATAATAATATGAAAGCTAAAATCGTAGATTTCGCTGTTTTAAATGAAGGTCAGGCAAATGAGTCGATTCAATTTGATGTCGAACTTGATAAACCTCTTATAGAATTAAATATGGATAATCGTAACTTCAACATCATAGGAACGAATCAGGAGGGAAACTCGATTATTCGGTTTGAAGTCTTTAAGAATAAAAGCACTGACGAGGACGATGACGAAACTTCAAGGGCTACGGTTCCGTTTCAAATAGCGTATGCTGTCTCAATCCATAAAGCACAAGGTTTGGAATATGACTCTGTTAAAATAGTTATAACCGATGAAATAGATGAACTTATAACTCACAGCATATTCTATACTGCAATTACTCGTGCTAAGAAAAGACTGAAGATTTATTGGTCTAAATCTGTTGAACAGAAAATACTTGAAAGAATCAAACCTATTGATAACCGTCAGGATATCGCATTATTGAAAAGCGAAATAGTCTGAGGTGATTTTAGGAGGGCGAGCTGCCGTCACTGACACCTCGCCCTCTTAGATTATTTGTCAGTATCACTGCACTCGTCAAGTCCGTGCATAAGCTGAATATAAACGCACTCTGCTCGGTCATGTTCCTCGCCGTCGGTAGACATCATAAGTTCCAGGAAATATGCTTTTGCTTCTTCATAGTCCGTCCAGCCCTCACGTCTGCCGTTGCATATGGTAGTGACCTTGCGTGACTTCGGCATTGCCAATTCTGAGATTTTCAACATAGCTGTGACCTCCATAAGTTTTATTGTAGATACATTATATACCACAGCAAACCAGGAGTCCAGCTCTGCGGCAAATCTGTAACTATTCTTGTGAAATGCGCAGCAATACCGACACTTTCCCCGGTGCATAATAACGTGAGTGATAGTATCGCTTCCCGGTGGCATACTATCAATACCAGGTCATAATATCAGCAGTACGACTTTCTGAATAAATATT
Organism: uncultured Ruminococcus sp.; assembly: GCA_900545125.1. Lineage (GTDB taxonomy): Bacteria > Bacillota > Clostridia > Oscillospirales > Ruminococcaceae > Ruminococcus. The sequence goes on along the minus strand of UQXS01000163.1, from coordinate 2,435 downwards.
CACTGAATTTTTATTCAGAAACTTGACAACGGCAAAGCACTGTGGTATAATATCATTATACTGAAAAATTATTCAGAGAAAACATTTTCAGAAAAGATGTGATACTATGTTTATCGGCAGAGAAAAAGAACTCAGACAGTTGAATACCGAGCTTTCTTCATGGAAACGCAAAACGGCGGTGCTGGTCTACGGCAAGCGCAGGGTCGGAAAATCCACGCTTTTGAGCGAAGCTGCAAAGCACTTTGAGGGTGTTGTCATCAACCATATGTGCGTGACAAGCACCTTTGAGGGCAATATGGAGCTGATCTATCAAAGCGTTTCGGAGGGGCTTGGACTGCCGAATATCCGCTTCGGCTCTCTGTTTGAGATGATGGACTACCTAAAAACGCTTGATAAAAAAATACTGCTCATCATTGACGAATACCCATACCTCAAGCAGACCAAAAAGAAAAACGAAGTCGATTCGTATATGCAGGCGGTCATCGACAGGCTGCCCGAAAATGTCAAGCTGGTGCTTTGCGGTTCGTATATCACGGTGATGAAGGAACTGCTCGAAGAGGGCAACCCGCTGTTCGGCAGGTTCTCGCTGATTCAGCATATCCGTGATTTCGACTACCTTGACGCAGCGAAATTCTATCCGGAGCTTGACATTCGGGACAAGATCGCTTTCTATGCCGTGTTCGGAGGAAGTCCCTATGTTCTGGAAAATCTTGATACGGGTCTGACTATTCGGGAAAACATCGAGCGTCTGCTGCTGCCTGAAACGGGTCTGGTGCGTTCACACATCGAAAATGTCATGCTCAAAGAGATACAGAAGACATTCGATGCGAGGATATTGGAAATTCTCGGCAACGGCAAGAAGCGTTACAGTGAGATACGGGACAAAATTATAAGCAGCGAGACGGGTCTGCTCGATAAGCAGTTGAAGATTTTGCTCGACATGGAGACCATTCAGAAGACCGAGCCGATCAACCGCCGGAATGACAAGAAAAAACAGTTCTATGAGATCGTGGATAATCTGATGCGGTTCTATTTCACGTTCATTTTTGGCAAGGCAGGAACGATTGCCCGTATTGGCGAGGAGCAGTTCTACAACCGAAATATTGATGCTGTACTGGAGCAATTCGTCAGCAGACGACTTGAAGGCATCGCTCTGCAATACTTTCACAGAGCCGCTATGCTGAGCAAATACCCCGATATTGACGATTTCGGCAGCTATTGGTACGATGATCCTGCCACCAAGACCAACGGCGAGTTTGACTGCGTGATACGGCGTGGGGAGCTGTATGATTTCTACGAATGCAAATACTTCGACCGACCTATGACGCTTGAAGAATGCCGTCAGGAAAAGGAACAGCTTGACAGCATCAAAGGCATCACCGTGTCGGGCGTGGGATTTGTCTGCACGGGTGGATTTGCGTCTGAAAAATCTGACGACTTTGAGTTAATCGACGGAAAAGCACTGTATTTCAACAAATGAAAAAAACCGCCGCTCAGGACGAACCTGAACGGCGGTTTATGATTCTTGTCACCCGATTTTGTCATCCGTCTTGTCATCCACTCAGAATTCAGGGTGACAAATGGGTGACAAATCGTGTTTTTGAGTTATTTGGTAAATACTGTTGAATCTTCTGAATGTCAGAAAAACCACGTATTTTAGCCCTTCATAGCCTCCTCAACAGCAACTGCGCAGGCAACAGTAGCGCCAACCATAGGATTGTTGCCCATACCGATAAGACCCATCATTTCAACGTGAGCCGGAACAGAAGAAGATCCTGCAAACTGAGCATCCGAGTGCATACGTCCCATTGTATCAGTCATACCATAGGAAGCAGGACCGGCAGCCATATTATCAGGATGAAGTGTACGTCCTGTACCGCCGCCTGATGCAACTGAGAAATACTTCTTTCCTGCGTCTGTACGTTCTTTCTTGTAAGTTCCTGCAACGGGGTGCTGGAAACGTGTCGGGTTGGTTGAGTTACCTGTGATAGAAACGTCAACGTTTTCTTTCCACATGATAGCAACTCCCTCTGTTACGTCGTTAGCTCCGTAGCAGTTTACCTTTGAACGGAGACCGTCAGAGTAGGGCTTGCGGAATACTTCCTTAACCTCACCTGTATGATAGTCCATTTCGGTTTCAACGTATGTAAATCCGTTGATTCTTGCGATTATCTGAGCAGCGTCCTTTCCGAGACCGTTGAGGATAACACGGAGAGGCTTCTGACGAACCTTGTTTGCCTTCTCAGCGATACCGATAGCACCTTCGGCAGCGGCGAATGATTCGTGACCTGCGAGGAAAGCGAAACATTCTGTTTCTTCTTCAAGAAGCATCTTGCCAAGGTTTCCGTGACCAAGACCAACCTTACGCTGATCTGCTACAGAACCCGGGATACAGAAAGCCTGGAGACCTTCACCGATAGCAGCAGCAGCATCGG
>UQXS01000162.1 GCA_900545125.1 uncultured Ruminococcus sp. | reverse complement strand
CTCTAAAAGCGGACTCTTCGGAGTCCGTTTTTATTTAATTTGGATTTTTCTATTGATATTGCTCTGTAAAACAATTCTTTTCTAAAAATCTCTAAAAAATTTCAAAAAAGGGGTTGACAAATCAATTTTTTTCTGATATAATATTAAAGCAGTCAGGAAATGACAAATGCGAGTGTGCTGGAATAGGCAGACAGGCACGTTTGAGGGGCGTGTGTCAATCGACGTATGGGTTCAAGTCCCATTACTCGCACCAGACTCCACGGTAATCCGTGGAGTTTTTTTCTGCAAAAAAATCCGGAACAGATTTCACTTATCTGTTCCGATTTTTTTGCGCAGTCTCAGTTTACGAAAAAATTCCGACAGCAGTCCGGAACATTCCTGTTCCATAATGCCTCCTATAATCTCCGGACGATAATTATAGGGCAGTTCAAACATTTTCTGTACAGAAACAGCAGAACCGCTTTTCTGATCGTAAGCACCGAATATCACCTGATCTATACGGGAATTAATTATTGCTCCGCAGCACATGGGACAGGGTTCCAGAGTAACATACATTGCACAATCCGGAAGCCGCCATCCGCCAAGATTACGGCAGGCGTTGTTAATAGCTATTATTTCGGCGTGAGCAAGAGCATTTTTTGCTCCCTCACGCATATTCCTGCCTTCCCCAACGATCCTGCCTGTTTTCCTCTGGATAATAACAGCCCCTACCGGAACTTCTCCCTCGTCAAATGCTTTTCTGGCAAGATCTAAAGCACGTTTCATATATTTTTCCATATCAGCCCCCTGCTATACCAGCAATGCACTTATTGCCTGTATAATACAAAGAATCGAGACAGCCGAAAACGGAAAAACCTTAACTGCAAAAGCAAGGCGTTTTGATTCATTGAACTCTGACTCATACTTAACTATATAATGTTTCTTTTTTCTGTCCCCTGTAAGTATGACAGCTGCTGCAAGGATAATACCCAGCAAAAACACAACTATCATAAACAGATTACGTGTTATCACCATATTTTCCGATGCATCAACCTCAAGTATAATGAGGGCGAGCTGATACATCTTATAAACGATACGCACGATTATTGCCGTAAATATCGTACCGCTCCTCAGCATTCCAATCGACGAAACGAAAGATATCAGCAATGCCGCAGGCATTGAGAAGAAATCTCCGGTAAGAAGTACTGACATCATAGTAGTTATGACTATTGCCGTTATATCGCCGAATTGTCTTAAAGCCGAAAAGATACCGCCCCTGAAAAGCAATTCTGTCAGAATAGAAAGTATCACTATATCGAATATAGTATAGGCAACGAATTCAGACTGTCCCCATGCAGAAACATCTGTATCCAAAGATGCAAAATATGTGTATATATCTTTCGTTTCGCTGGAATAAGCATCCGGCAGACAGGCTATAGTACAAAAAATCATTGAAAATCCTATCGCACCGACGATTTCCGCTGAATCACGAACAGTATGCATGATCCCTGCCTTAAGCGGCATTTTCATTTTTTTATGAAGATATATCACCGGTGTCAGCAAAGTCATAAGAGCAAGTAATATAGTTGCAGAAATGATCTCCGTGCTTCCCCCGTAAACGCCCGAACCGAAAATAGTAGTGTGAATATCAAAACCGATCAGATCAAGAATATCAATGACAAGCTTACCAATAATACTCTTAAAAGCTACAACTATAAGCATAATTATTCCGATTTCACGCATTATAGAGCCAAAAACCTTCTTTCCCACATCTGTCTGGGATAGCGTTTCGAACCCTTTACTTTCGTTAAATGTTTTTTCTCTATTATTTTTTTCAAAGTTAAAAGCGTATGGATTATCCTTACTTTTGCGCCATTCCTTAAAATCTCCTTTATATCCGGCTCCCTGAACAGCTGCATCGAACTCATCCACAACGTTGATTATTTTTTTTTCTTCAGAATCAGATTGTTTTGTCATTATAACACCTCCGTTGTCGTCAGCACTTTCAAGCTATAGCGGATAATAATTGTCACAATTAGTCAATATTATATTATCATAAAATATGAAATTCAATGTTATTATTTTAGAACTATTTTCTTAATAATATATTAACTGGTAAATTCGATTTCCAAATAACCTTGTGAAAAATTTAAAAAAACACGTGACAAATTAATAAAAATGGTGTATAATAGAAATAGTATCAATATCTGAGGATTGGAGAGTAAATTATGTCAAAAAAACCATTCTATATTACTACGGCTATTGCCTATGCATCGAAAAAACCTCATATAGGAAACACTTATGAAATTGTTTTCACCGACGCCGTTGCCCGATTCAAAAGAATGCAGGGGTATGACGTTTTTATGCTTACCGGAACGGACGAGCATGGTCTTAAAATAGAGGAACTTGCAAAGGAAGAGGGAATCTCCCCCAAAGAACACGTCGATAAGGTTGCAGACGAAATAAAGTCAATTTGCAAGCTTATGAATATATCATACGATGGATTTATCAGAACTACTGATGAACAGCACGAAAAAATAGTTCAGAAAATATTCAAAAAGCTCTACGATCAGGGAGATATCTACAAAAGCTCCTACGAGGGACTTTACTGTACACCATGCGAAAGTTTCTGGACTTCATCCCAACTTGTTGACGGAAAATGTCCCGACTGCGGACGTGAAGTACAGCCTGCCAATGAAGAAGCCTATTTCCTCAGACTTTCAAAATATCAGAAGTGGCTTGAGGACTACATCGAGGAGCACCCCGATTTTATCGTTCCGGAGAGCCGCAAAAAGGAAATGCTCAACAACTTTATCAAGCCGGGCTTACAGGATCTCTGCGTTTCGAGAACTACTTTTACCTGGAGCATACCCGTTACTTTCGACCCGAAACACGTTATCTATGTATGGATAGATGCTCTTTCAAACTATATTACCGCCATGGGATACGACCCCGACGGTTCTTCCGAGCTTTTCAATAAATACTGGCCCTGCGACTGCCACGTTATCGGCAAGGATATCATGAGATTCCACTCTATCTACTGGCCGATCATGCTCCACGCTCTGGGACTGGAAATACCTAAAAAACTCTTCGGGCACAACTGGATTCTCTTCGGCGAGGACAAAATGAGTAAATCCAAGGGCAATGTCATTTATTCCGACGACGTTGTGGAATCTTTCGGCGTTGACGGAGCAAGATACTATCTTCTCAGCGAAATGCCCCTGAACTCCGATGGTTCTATCACATATGAATCACTTATAGAAAAATATAACTCAGATCTTGCCAATACTTTGGGAAATCTCGTAAACAGAAGCGTGGCAATGTCAAAGAAATATTTCGGCGGTGAGATTATCTCTCCCTCTGTTTCCGAGGAAGTTGACGAAGATCTCATAGCAAAAGCCGTTGAAATGCCGCTGCTGGTCGCAAAATATATGGACGACTACCGTATGGCAGACACAATGGATGCCATAATGAGTCTTGCCCGCCGTGCAAATAAATATATTGACGAAACCGCCCCATGGGTTCTTGCCAAAGACGAAAGCAAAAAAGCAAGACTTGGCACGGTTCTTTACAATCTTCTTGAAACAATTCGTTTTCTGGGCGTTATTCTTGCTCCGTTCATGCCGGAAACCTCTGAAAAAATACTGGATGAGATCGGTGCAGGAAATCGTGATCTTGACAGCCTGAAAAACTTCGGCGGACTTGAAGCCGGAAAATCCGTAGGCGAACCCGTACCGCTCTTTGCACGTATCGACGCTGAAAAATTCATCGAAGATGCCAAAGCAAAAATGGCGGCTCAGGCAGCAGCAGCTCAGAAAGAAGAGGCCGAAAAGGAAGAGATCATTCTCGCCCCCGAAATCAGCATAGACGACTTTGCCAAGGTTGAAATCAGAGTTGCAAAGGTTGTTTCCTGCGAAAAAGTCAAGAAATCCAAAAAACTTCTCTGCTTGCAGCTTGACGACGGAATGGGCGGACGTCAGGTAGTTTCGGGAATCTCTCAGTATTACGCTCCGGAAGATCTCATCGGCAGAAAGATACAGCTTATCGCCAACCTTAAGCCTTGCAAGCTCTGCGGAGTGGACAGCTTTGGTATGATTTGTGCCGCCGATACTCCCGACGGAGTAAAAGTCATCTTCGTTGACGACAGCGTTCCTGTCGGAGCAAAAATAAGATAAAACTGAAAACTGCACAATATTACATTTTGATTTTCAGCAGTTATGCCGAATATTATTAAAATTTATGTATCATCCTTGACATAATGTGACGTTTGATGTATAATCTAATCAATATACATCGTTTATTGTATTAGCACATTACTATTTCAGTAAGGAGATCACATTATGTTTTGTAAATATTGTGGGAATCAAATCAAGGACGGCTCAGCTTTCTGCCCCGGCTGCGGAAAAAATCAAGGAAAAGCTGCGGCTGCCACGCCACCCTGCACACCACCGCAGCAGCCAATATATGGCAATCCCCAGCCACCTATGTATGGTAATCCCCAGCCGCCATACGGAGGACCCGGATATTATAACCATATGTCATCCGCCGGATATTCCGACCGGCGAACTTTCGGCTGGATAACAGCGGCTGTAATTGCAATATTCTCTATAATATTCATGATAGGTCAGTTTTCTTTCAAAATGATAAAAATTGGAGACGATCACCATACAATGAAATATTCATTCGGGGAACTTGTTTCTGATTTCTCCGAAGACGGAATGACCTTGTTTATCACAATTCTTTCTGTCCTTTGCATAATAACTTCTGTTGCATTTCTTATCGTTGCACTTGTCAGGGCAAAAAATCATCCTGCAAGCTGCGTCAGATTCGCTGCAGCATCGCTGCTCCCTACTGTTGTCGGAAGAATCGGTCTTATTATTGAAGTCATATATTTAAAGAATGATTTTTTTGGCGATTGGTTTCATCTTTCCGGTTCGGTTGTTTTCTCAATAATATTCTGCATAATACTGTATATCGCCTCGCTTGTAGCAGCTTCTACTATTTCAGATTGAATAAAAAACAAAAGCAGCAATGGAATATTCCATTGCTGATTTTTATTTTATCCGAATTATCATACTTCTTTGACTTTGTATTCTTTTTCTTTCTGCTGTTCAATAAGCTGTTCCATAAAAAGTTCCAGTTTGCCCTTATTCCGCTCAGTCAGACATGAAAACTTCTCGATCAGTCCAATTTCTTCATTGCTGAACTGCGGATTCGCCTTTCCTTTAGGGAAATTAGTACGCCCGGCTATATAATCAATGC
>UQXS01000161.1 GCA_900545125.1 uncultured Ruminococcus sp. | reverse complement strand
CCTCCGGAATAATAAGATTAGCCGTCTCATATCCCGACGGAACTGCCACAAGCTGTGTTATCTCATTATTTTCAGAATAAACCGGATCGTAACTTCTGCATCCGTACAGTACTCCGTTTACAGACATATAACGCTTATTTCCGTCCTCAACGTTTATGGCTTTAAGATTTTTCATATCCATAAAAGCTTCTTCAAGATTACCAATGAATCCCGCCGGAATATTAAATTCCTCCATAGCACTGCATTCATAAAATGCTCTTTCCTGAATTTCTTTGATTGAATCCGGAATTTTCACGGAAGTCAGACTTGTACATCCGTTAAAGGCGTAACAATTTATTCTTTTGATTCCCTCGCCGAGTTCCACGGATGTAAGCCCGGTGCAGTTCTCAAAAGCATCTTCTTCAATACATTCAACAGGGATTCCGTCTATCTGTGAGGGAATGTACATTGAGCCGTTATAATCCTCACGGCATTTCGTGATAGAAATACTTCCTTCTTCATTTTTCTGATAGCTCAGATATTCAAGCGCCGACATATCCTCCTGTGCCGACTTGTACACCTTTTCATACATTTCCTTTGCCCAGAGCTGTCTCATGGCATCGTATCCCTCGGAACTCGGATGAACACCGTCGCTGCTGAGACCGTCGGGATTTTCAAGAAAATACGTTTCAAAATCAGGGCCTTGAATAAGCTTGCTGCCGTATTCCTCATAAAGTCTGTCTACCACACTGTTGAAATCGCCGAGATGTGCATTTACATCCGCGTTTGTAGAATACGGTATCTTGGGCAGCACCGGCATCTTTCCTGCTGCGAGAACGGCATCTATCATGTATTTGGTATTCTCATAGTACGCCTCAGCTCCAGAGCCGTCGTTTCCCCATGCATCGTTTGTTCCGTAGGCAATGCTTACATATTTTCCCGGATAAACAGACAGCCAGCGGTCGATATTCTCCTTGCCGTCAATGGAACGTATACCGCCGATGCCGCCGTTCTCCTGAATGGGGAAATAGCGGCTGTCAAGCTGATTTACATATGTTGCAAATCCTGTTCCGTAGCAGTTATTCATACCGCCTGCGGTAATTGAATCTCCGAGGAACAGCCAACTGTCGCTTACACCGTCAGATATGTCATGAATATCGAAATTAATGCTGACATTAGAACCTGTTCCGCCGTCCGATGATTCAACATTCATACGTATCCAGTTATATCCCGACATTTCAACAATATGCTGACGTGAACTCAGGGTATTATCGTCAACAGATACCACTGTTTCCCAGCCGTCAGCCGGATATTCTCCGCCGGGAGCTTTATTCACTTCTATAGTATAGCTGAACGGCTCCATATTGCGTGACTGATACTGTCCGATGCTGTCATAGGAACTCGTATTATACCACACTGCCATAACTGTACGGCGCTGCTCCTCCGGAACATCCGAAAGATCATATGCCAGATAATCAGGTGTGCCGGAATTCCAGAACGAAAAATAATGCTCGTCGTTTCCCTGCTTGGCAGAATATGAATCACCGCTTTTATCATATGCCGGACAGTTGCGGCTTATAACCTGATTCGGCGTAACATCGGCATATACTGCCATTGATGATGTGATGCACGCTGCGGCTGCCATTGATGTCAGAACAGCTGCTGCTCTTTTAAGTAATCTTTTCATTTACACTCCTCCTTGATTTTTATGATACCTGCAAAAATAATTAAGCGGACATTCGATGCATTTTGGACTTCTTGCACGGCATATATCCCTGCCGAACTGCACCGTCTGATGACAGAAATGAGAAGAGATCTCCGGCGGAATAAGCTTTAACAGATCCTTTTCCACTTTTGCCGGCTCTTTGTTGTCGGTGAGCCCCAGCCTGCCGGTGATCCTTATGCAGTGCGTATCGGTAACGATAGCCGGTTTTTTAAATACATCCCCCAGCATAAGATTTGCGGTTTTGCGCCCGATTCCCGATAAAGTCAGCAGTTCCTCCATTGTTGACGGAACTTCGCCGCCGAAATTCTCAATAAGCTGAGAAGCCATTGTTTTCAGACTCAGTGCCTTTGTATGATAGAATCCGCATGGCTTTACATCCTGTTCAAGCTCCTGCAGATCGGCGTTGGCAAAAGCTTCAAGAGTAGGATATTTTTTAAAAAGCGTTTTAGTTATGATATTGACACGTGCATCGGTACACTGAGCTGCCAGACGGGCTGCGAACATCAGCTCATAAGGCTTTTCATAGTTAAGCGTACAGTCAATATCAGGGTATAGCAGTTCAAGTTCTTTACAGGCAAGAGCAGCTATTTCCTTTCTGGTCATGATTTTTCCTCCTCCGGCTGTTTTCTGCGCTCTTCAAGAATTCTGTCATATACCCTGTACATCTCCTGAACAGTATTTTCAAGAAAGTAGTAATGCTTTATGTAGAATCCCAGCAGAACGATGATAATAACAACGAGCAGCATCATTGCCGGATGCTCCAGAAACAGAACAGCCGTCATAAATATAGAAAGAATAACGGCAAACATCATAGTTACCAGAAAATGGACGATGCGCTCATGCTGCATAAAAGCGATCTTATCCTTGTGCTCGCTGAATATTTCTTCAAGTTCCTCACGGCTGCCGCAATCCGAAAGGCGCTTATTTATTGATTCCATGTACTTTTTCAGATATTCTGTCATATTCTTATCCTCCTGCCTGACAGCGCATTATCTGTTATGCCTGTATTTTGTAGGCGTGACTCCAACGATTTTCTTGAACTGCCTCATGAAATGCTCTTCATTATCATAGCCGCACATCGAGGCAACCTGCGACACGGTACAACTCGTTTCGCTCAGTATCTCTTTTGCTTTCTCAATCTTGCCGCTTATAACATCAGTCATACACGATACCCCGAAAACTTCGCTGTAAAGATGCTGAAAATACGACCTTGACATATTCACATCCGCCGCCATTGAATCAACATTCCATTTCATCTGCGGATTACGATATATCTTCTCTCTCAGGTCTATAAGAGAACTGTAGTGAGGTTCGAACGACAACTGAACATTTCCCCTTGCTCTTCCCGTATCACTCAGTTTCATAAGAAGAGTTTTCATAAAATTATCCAGCATCTTGACACGCCTTGAATTCATTGAATAAAACTCCGATGCAATGTTCCGTATTAGACTGCTTATAAAATCGTTGTCATGAAAACTCATCGGACGATTTATTTCAAGTTCCAGCGAATCGAGAAATTCCTTGTCGTCCTCTCCGTCAAAATCTATCCAGTCACAGATAAACGGTTCGTCATCCGCACCATAACTCTGCAAGTATCCTCCGCCGTAAATAACCGCTGTTCCGGCAGGAAGAGCAGCCGCTGTTCCGCCGAACTCAAACAGTCCACGGCTTTTCGTCAGAATAAGAATATAACGTCCCTTTTCCGTTTCCCGGCGGACTCTGTAACCGCTGTCATATACCGAATGAAATCCAACGCTGTTAATATTCATTCCGTCACTTCCTGTCAGAGATAAAACGCCATTCTACGTTCTTCCAATAGTCTCCGGCATAATCTATCCCCACTCTCGGAGCAGTTTTTATATCCGGACGAAAACCGTCGTCCTCAATGCGGATCTTCCCGTTTCCGCAGAAGCTCTTTCCGTTGAAACTGCCGTCGATCTTCAGAAATTTTGTCAGCTTTCCCGGCCCGTTATAGATCTCTCCGCACCTGAAGAGCACACCCTGCGGCTGATCCTTTTCGCCGGTTATCACATTCATAAGCCAATGGATGCCGTAGCACAGATAAACATAGATTATGCCGCTCTCACCGTAAAGGAGCTCCGTTCGCTTTGTTCTGCCCTTTGAAGCGTGGCATCCCTTATCCTCCTCACCACGGTAAGCTTCGGTTTCAGATATTCTTTCCCTCAGTTCCGTGCCGTCCTCCAGAGTTCTCACCAATATCTTTCCCACAAGGTCAGGAGCAACATCAAGAGCATCCCTCCGGAAAAAATCATATGTCAGGATCTTATTCATTATTATACCCTCAGTTGTTTTTCAATTTCAATATCCGGCTTGACAAAAGCGGTTTTATAGTTTGTGAATATAACCTTTCCGGGCTTTGCACCAACGGGTTTTTTTACATACCGTGCAAGGCAGTAATCAACCGGAACAAGGCTTGATTCACGTCCCCGGCTGTTGCAGGCGGCGATCACGGCAGCCTCCTCAATAGTTTTGTCCGGTATTTCACGTCCCTGTGAAACAATAATAACATGAGATCCGGTTATACTCTGAGTATGAAGCCAGAGATCGTTCTTTTCAGCGAATTTCAGCGAAAGCTGATCGTTCTGGCAATTGTTTCTTCCGACAAGTATTGTAAAACCGTCGCTTGATCTGTACTCAACAGGCGGAAGAGCCTTCGGCGGCTTTGTCTTTCCGCCCGACGACTTCACATATCCCTGTTCACGCAGTTCAAGACGCAGCTGAATAATATCGTTCTCGGAATTTGCCCGTGTCAGAGCATCAAAAACGCTTTCAAGATACTGTAGTTCTTCTTCACCTTTTTCGATGCGGTCGGTAAGCTTTTCTTCGGCTGTAATGCATTTTTTATACTCCAAGTAATATTTCTGAGCATTCTGAGATGGCGATTTCCGTGGATCAAGGCTTATTCTGACAACAGGACATCCCTCTTCGTAAAAATTTTCTGCCGAAAACGAATCGTCACCTTTGGCAATTCTGTACATATTTGCCGAAATAAGATCTCCGCAAAGCTTGAATTGAGCCTTTCCGGCACATTCCGCAAGTTCCTCACGCTGAGCTGCAATTCGTCGTGAAACACGCTCCGTAAGATTGACCAGAAGCTTGAAAAGATCATTGGCACGCTGTCTGGTTCGCTGAATGCTGTCACGCTCACTGTAAAAATAATCGAGGAGTTCCGAAGCAGAGGGCAATTCTTTTGTATACATAAGTGTTCCAAACTGTGACAGACGAATAAACGAAAAATCCTTTAACTGCCCGTCTTTTGTGAGTGCCGCAGAAAAACAGCACTCGCCGTTCACAAGCTGATCCCGTGTGCGCCGGATTATAAAAAGCAGACGTCCGAGCTGATCTTCAGTAATCATATCACTGTCGATATGGCTCCCCCTGCCGGCAAAAAATGTCCATTCCCGTGCAAGAACAGGCGATATTCCCTCGAATATACGTATCAGAACCTTTGAAAGCTCCGCAGAATCTGCACTGCGTATTGCAGATTTCATTTCCTCATCATCGGCATTCAGAAAATTCAGTCTTACGCCACGGGGCGGAAGCGTATAATTCATGCCG
>UQXS01000160.1 GCA_900545125.1 uncultured Ruminococcus sp. | reverse complement strand
CACACACTGACTGATGACAATAACGCAGAAAACGGCGATAAACCGGTCATTGGTCAGAGCTTCACCGTGAATATCTGAGACGGCGCCTGTGCAGCGCCGCCGGTATGGAAAGGAAATTATGCCGAATTTTAAAGGAAGCCGAATGGCTGAGGATATAAAAAGGGAAATGACTGCGATCCTGCGGGAGCTTAAAGACCCAAGGATCGACAGTATGCTGACGATTGTGCGGACGGATCTGTCCGGAGATATGTCAAGCTGCAAGATTTATGTTTCAAGCTTTGCAGGCATAGAAAAGGCGCAGGAATCCGTAAAGGGACTGAAAAGCGCATCGGGATTTATCCGCAGAGAACTTTTTCACAGGCTAAAAATGCGGAAATCGCCGGAGCTGACATTCATAGCCGATAATTCTATAGAGCGGAGTGCGGAGATCAGCAGAAAGCTGAACGAACTTTGATGCGGAGGTGACAGTATGCAGATTAATTATAAGGAAACGGAAGATTTTCTGAAAAATTGTGATAATGTGTATATTCTGACGCATCAGAGCCCTGACGGAGACTGCATCGGAACGGGATTTGCTCTTCACGACATACTCAGAAGTATGGGCAAGAGAAGTGCGGTGCTCTGTTCCGATCCTTTTCCGGATAAGTTTGATTATATAACTAATATTGAAAATAACAGTGCCTTTGAACCTGATACCGTCATAGCCGTTGATGTTGCAGATACCAGACTGCTTGGAAGATATGAGGAGATCTACGGCGGCAGGATAGATCTGTGCATAGATCATCATATTTCCAATACGGAGTATGCGGCAAGAACGCTTCTCGGAGCGGACAGTGCTGCGGCGTGTGAGGTACTTTATCGTCTTGCCTGTGCAATGGGAACGGAGCTTTCCGACTATGCGGCAGTATGTATGTATACCGGAATAGCTACCGATACAGGCTGCTTCAAGTTTGAGAATACATCTGCGGAGACCCATGAAATAGCCGCACAGCTTATGCGCCGGCATAAAATAAATCATGCGTGGATAAACCGAGAGATGTTCGATATAAAGACAAAGGGTATGCTAAAAATAGAAAGTTCGGTCATCGACGCTATGGAGTATTATCTTGACAACAGACTTACAATGGTGTGTATCACCAAAGCGATGCTGGACAGACTCGGAGTCGAGTTCAACGAGCTGGACGGCTGTGCATCGCTGCCGCTGAAGGTCAAGGGCGTGGAGGTTGGCATTACCGTAAAGGAAAAGGCGGCCGGAGAGTACAAGGTTTCTATGCGCTCAACGGGAGACGTGAACGTATCAGCTATCTGCCAGACTATCGGCGGAGGCGGACACGCAAAGGCAGCAGGATGTGCTCTGGAGGGAAGTCTGGAGGACGTCAAGAAGATACTTGTTGAAGCCGTAAGAAAGGCAATGCCATGAAAGGCGTTCTTTGCGTAAACAAGCCACAGGATTTCACGTCATTTGACGTTATTGCGAAGCTGCGTGGGATATTGCAGATAAGGCGGCTCGGCCACGGCGGAACTCTTGATCCTATGGCGACGGGAGTACTTCCTGTTTTCGTGGGAAGTGCCACAAAAGCCTGCGATATCATGCCTGATACGGATAAAAGCTATACAGCGGGTTTCCGGCTGGGTGTAACTGCGGATACGCAGGATATTACGGGAAAGATCCTGACGGTTTCGGACAAGCCCGTAAGTTTTGAGGAACTCGAAGCTGTTCTTCCGGAATTCACAGGCAGGATCATGCAGCTTCCGCCGATGTATTCTGCCGTTCAGGTGAACGGAAAGCGTCTTTATGATCTTGCAAGACAGGGCATAGAGGTCGAGCGCACGCCAAGAGAAATAGAGGTAAAAAGTCTGCATATCTTTGAATACGATGAGACTGCCCGTGAAGGATCAATTGAGATCGGCTGCGGAAAGGGAACTTATATCCGCACCATAATACATGATATCGGTGAAAGGCTCGGCTGCGGAGGCATTATGACGGAGCTTGTCCGTACATCCTCCGGAGGCTTTACCCTTGACGAATGCCACACTCTGGAGGAGATACAGAATGCTGCCGATAAAGGGAGAATCGATGAACTGATTATTCCCATTGAGAGGGTGTTTGATTCGCTGCCGAAGCTGCATCTTAATCAGGTGCAAACGAGGATGTACTGCAACGGCGTAAAGCTTGATATAAGCAGGATAAACAATATACTTCCCGGTGCGGACAGGTACAGCGTTTACGGTGCTGACGGATGCTTTGTCGGCACTGCCAATATCGACCGTGACGGCGGCATTCTGCGTGTGGAAAAGAATTTTATCTGAGGTGAGGATATGCATACAGGAACAAGATCCGTTGCTCTGGGCATATTCGATGGTGTACACCTTGGTCACAGAGCGGTTATGAAGATGACGGAGGACAGCGGTGATCCTGCTGTTTTCACGTTTAATAATACGTCGCTCCATGTAAAGCAGGGACGGAGTATCGAATATATTTACACCGATGAGCAAAAGGCAGCTCTTATAAGAGCCTTGGGGATCAGAAAGATATTCAGCGAAAATTTTTCCGATATACGTGATATGAGCGGCAGAGAATTTGCAGAAAATATCATTGTCCGGAAGCTGGGCGCTGATTCTGTAGTCTGCGGCAGAGATTTCCGTTTCGGCAGAAATGCATCCTGCGGCATCAATGAACTTGCCGTTCTGGGACGTGAATACGGATTTGAAGTGAGAGTGGCTGAGGATGTGCTTTTTAACGGTGCTCCTGTATCTTCCGGCAGAATACGCAGTCTGCTTGGGCAGGGAGATGTCACAGCGGCTGCGGAGCTTCTGGGCAGATCGTACATGATATCCGGCAGGATAGTTCATGGCAGACAGATAGGAAGGACGCTTGATTTTCCGACGATAAATCAGCATTTTGCCGAAGATCAGCTTGTGCCGTGCTTCGGGGTATATGCGTCGTCCGTGAATATAGACAGGCAGCATTATGTTTCGGTGACGAACATCGGGGTAAAACCCACTGTAGGCGGAGAAAGTAAGCCTTTAGCGGAAACTCATATTATCGGATTTTCAGGCGATCTGTACGGCAGGGAGCTTGATGTGGAGCTTCGGGGCTTCATTCGTTCCGAAGTGAAATTCAATTCGCTGGAGGAACTCAGGGAGCAGATCTCAAAAGATATTTCATACAGTTTTTTCAGCAATAAATAGCAGTGTAAAGAAATATTCATAAATATTCAGAGTATTTTCACAGTACTTTCACAATGCGGCTATAACATAATAAAGGCAGCCTTTGAAACACTGTTTTGTCAGAGGCTGCCTACACATGACAAATAAGGAGGAAACCTTATGATAGAGGTTAAAGACCTTACAAAGAAATACGGCGACAAGCTCGCTGTAAACAATATAAGCTTTAAGGTTGAAAAGGGAGAGATCCTTGGATTTCTCGGGCCGAACGGCGCCGGAAAATCGACAACAATGAATATGCTTACGGGATATATCTCGTCAACATCGGGACATATCCTCATAAACGGAAAGGATATCCTTGAACAGCCGAAAGAGGCGAAGGCAAATATTGGTTATCTGCCGGAAATACCGCCGCTTTATCTGGATATGACCGTTGACGCATATCTCAACTTCATGTTCGACCTGAAAAAGTGTAAGCTTGCGAGAAGAGCGCATCTTAACGATGTATGCAGCCTTTGCAAGATAACCGATGTAAGAAAGAGAGTTATCAAGAATCTTTCAAAGGGATATAAGCAGAGAGTCGGGCTTGCACAGGCATTGATAAACAATCCGCCTGTGCTAATACTTGACGAGCCTACTGTCGGACTTGACCCGAACCAGATAATTGAGATAAGAACTCTCATCAAAAAGCTTGGAAAGAAGCATACGGTTATACTTTCGTCGCACATTCTGCCGGAGATACAGGCTGTATGCGACAGGATAATCATAATCAACAAGGGAACGGTAGCTGCCGACGGAACAGCTGACGAGATCGCAAAGAACATCACCAATGAGCATAAGATGACCATGCGTATCGAGGGTGAGACGCATACGGCATCCGATAAGGAGAAGATAGTTTCCGTACTCCGCAGCATAAACGGCGTAAAGTATGTCCGTGCCGACATGGAGCGTGAAAAAGGCATTTACGACTATGATATCGAGACTGACGGCAAGACGGATGTCCGCCGTGAGATCAACCGGATATGTAAGGATAACGGCTGGAATATCATGATGCTCCAGCTTTCGGATCTCACCCTTGAGGATATCTTCCTGAAGATAACCATGGGCGAGAATTTTGACATAAACGGTGAAAAGAAAGAAAGCAAACCACGTCCTAAGATAAATCTTGTTACTGAAAGCGACGCCGGAGAAGATAATGACGGTGATAAAAAGGAACAGGATAAAAACAACGACAAAAAAACAGGCAAGTCAGACTCAGCGGGAGGTGACAAATAATGGGTGCAATATACAGACGTGAAATGGGTTCGTTTTTTACATCCGGACTGGGATATGTTTTTCTCACAGTATTCTATGCATTTTCGGGATATTTCTTCTATACCGAGGTAATCGAGTCGGGATTTTCGGATACATCGCCCATGTTTGCCAGAATGTTCATAATGTTTATTTTTCTTATTCCGGTGCTCACAATGAGACTGTTGAGTGAGGAGAAGAAAAACAGAACAGATCAGGGACTGCTCACAGCTCCTATAAATCTCTGGGAGATTGTTATGGGAAAATATCTGGCTGCGTTCACACTTTTTGTGATAGCAGAATGTATAGTTTTCGTTTATGCGCTTGTGCTCAGATATCTGGGAAGCGTAGTATGGGCTTCGCTTATCGGAAACTTTACCGCAATGCTTTTCCTTGGAGCAGCGTTTATAGCGATAGGTATTTTTGTATCATCTCTTACAGAAAACCAGATGGCAGCTGCTGTTGTAAGCTTTGTTGTAATGCTCATATTCTATTTGTTTGATGAGACGCTGCTTATCAGAGTTTCCAACGACACGGTACGGGATATACTCACAGTGCTTTCATTCCGCACACGGTACTATGAATTTACCAAGGGTGTATTCAGTTTGTCCAGTATACTTTTCTTCCTGAGCACAGCATTTCTCTTTAACTTCTTTACCGTAAGAGTTCTTGAGAAGAGACGCTGGAGCTGACGATAAATGAAAGGAAGGTATGATATAACATGAAGAAAAACGAAACCGACGCTAAGAAAGAAGTAAATTCTGCCTCTGGTGATTCAGGTAAAAAGACCAGAGGCATAAAAAAGATAAAATACGGTTCTATGTCCGTTATTACGATCGTTATTGTAACTGCTATCGTTGTGGTGATAAATTTTATGGCTGCCGAAATGGAAAAGCGCAGC
>UQXS01000159.1 GCA_900545125.1 uncultured Ruminococcus sp. | reverse complement strand
ACGGCAATGTCAAATATTGTTTCCGTGGTCGGAACGTTTATGCAGGACACGCTGAACGAGGTCACGGACATCTGGAACAGCATTCAGACGAATATGAACTCTGTGCTTACGAACATCGGAAACGGCGTGAAATCAGGCTGGAATGCGATTACTACGGCGATAAAAGCTTCTCTTGACGGCATTAAAAATGCTGTCACCACAAGCTGGAATGCAATCAAAAACATTGTGACAACAGCTTTGAACGGTCTGAAAGAAGTCATTTCAGCCGTCTGGAACGGCATGAAAACGCTTATTTCAACCGGGCAGAATGGCATTAAAAATACTGTCATCACTACTTGGAATACTATTTCTGACAGTGTGAAAAATGTTTTGAACACAGTAAAATCCGCCGTTTCATCTGCATGGAACGCTATGCCGGATGCCGTTCACGGTGCGATGAACAATATTCAAAATGTCGTACTGAATATCTGGGATAACATCAAAAACGGCGTGTGGGACAGGGTATGGAGCATTCGTGATACAGTGGCGGAGGCTATCAACTCCGCAGCGGATTCTATCCGAAATATCGCCAATTCTTCGTGGCAATGGGGTTATGACCTGATGCAGAATCTGGTCAACGGCATCCGCTATATGATGGCGGACTTGTACAATTCCGTCTGCGATGTGGCAAACGTCATCTGGGAGCATCTGCATTTCTCCGTGCCGGAAAAAGGACCTCTGACGGATTTTGAATCTTGGATGCCGGACTTCATGGGCGGACTTGCTGACGGGATAAACCGCAACAAAAAGCTCATCACAAAGGCAATCGGCGGTGTGGCGAGTGCGATGCATCTGACTCTTGATACCAATATGAGTGGTATTTCGTCTGCGACGCAGAACAGCAGTCCGACGGGTACGGTTATCAATAACTATAATAACGACAACAGCCGGACAGTGAATCAGACGAACAATAGCCCGAAATCGCTGTCACGGCTGGAAATCTATCGGCAGACGAGGAATGCTTTGAATGTGTGAAAAGGAGCGATTTTATGTCGCTCCTCTTTATTTGATAATTTGAGTTTTAGGTAACATTATCCTGTGCAATAGAATTATTTTTCAAACTCATATAAGCGATAGAATTTTTCATACAAGGAATTATTGAATACTACTTTGAAAAAAATCTGTTCATATGTTTTCAATTTCTTCACAAGCCTTTTGGGCGTAAGCGAATGTTTCTTCTTGTAGATAATATCTGTACCTGAGAGAATATTCCCGATATTATCTATTCCACAAACCTTTGTAACCCCCACATCATTTATGGGATTCTTGAATTTAGATGCCCTTGCTGCAAAAATAGTATATACGTCCATAAGAATATGGAGCGAACTGTATTTCTTCGCCAAAGCCCTGAAAAAAGTATTAAGCTGCTCATTTGAAAGGTACATGCTGATTCCTTCCAATATCACAATAGCTATTTTTCTGTCAGGCAGGTCATAGACATTTTCAGGATCAGACGCATCAAATGAAATCATGTGATAGCATTCAGATTCATTGTAATATTTTTTCCGTATGCTGATTACATCGGGAAAATCTCCGTCAATCCAGACGGCGTAAGGCATGTTTATTCGGATACATCTGCTGTCGAGACCACAGCCGATGTGTAATACAAGTGCATCTTTATATTGGCAAAGCTGTTCTCTTGTCCAATCGTCAAAAATCCTCGCACGCATTGCCATATTATAGGACAGCCATTTTGATTTTGATTTGCCTTTTATCTCAAACCTTTCGGCTTCCCATATTTTTTCAGCCATAGAATCTTTCAGAATGATACGCTGTTTACTTACCATAGATTTGCCATAAAGAGGAATATACAGCGTTTTATTGACTTCGTTCATAACGATTCTCCTGCTAATATCTTATCCAGTTTTCCTATCATTTTCATAGGTTCAAACAGTGAAGTTTCACAATGCCCCTTTCCTTTCAGGCATATGATCTCAGAGTTCGGATAATGCTTTTTCACATACTTCGCCGATTTTTTTGCCAGCATTTCATTTGATTTTGTACCATGAAAAAAGTAAACTTTTGTATCAGGCGTATTAATATTATCAGGAAGTCTGTAATCGCTCCATGCGTCAATGTACCGTTGGATATTCTCATCGGACATATTGTCAAGTACTTTTAATAAATTATTCAGATGTTCTTTAGGACAAATACTGTTTGCAGCTTGTGCAAGTGTTTTCTGATCTCTTTTCTGAGTTTTGTGGGTTACTTGCAAATAAAAATTTGTCAGGTATGATTTCAGAAATCTGGGGTAAGAGGTAATCGGAGAGCCATCAAAAATCAATTTCTTTATATTTAATTTTTGATTCTGCCAGATGTTGGCAGCTATAATTCCACCATAGGAAATTGCAAACATTGCGTATACCCCATTTCCAAAATGTGATATATAGTAGTCCTCTATTTCCTTTGCAGTTTTCTGCAAGGAAATAAATTCTTCTTTCTTATCGGGATTGTGCCCCTCAAGTATTGGGACGATAATATGATATTGATTCTTATAATGCTCGATATACTTGTTCCATATCTGGTAAGGGCATTGAAAACCATGTATCAGAATTATGCTCTGATTTGCCTTGTTGCCAAATTCTAAAATATCCAATCAGATTGTCCTTTCTTTTTTAATTCGGATGTGTAAAGCAACTACTCAAAACTTTGTTAAGAATATTATATCACATTCCCATTCAAAAATCAACCGTTTATAAGGAGGCGATACCATGTTTTTCACTCTGATTTTAGAAAATCAAGCCGGCGACCAAATCAACATGACTGCCACAGCAAACCAATATATGACCTCGAAGATCGAGGGCTTGTCACCGCCTGCCGGAACGATCAGCACCTCCGGCTATGCAGGAATGGACGGCAGCTACCTGAACAATGCTTTCATTGAAAAGCGGAATGTGGTGATTTCTTTTGAAGTGCGTGGTATGGGCGTAGAAGCACGCAGACACCAGCTTTACAAGGTGGTGAAGCCCTCCCGCTACATCAAAATCTACTACAAAACAGCAGGCATTGATGTATTTGCGGAGGGATATGTAGAGTCTTGCGAGGTACAGAACTTCGAGCAGTTCACAACCGGACAAATCTCCATACTCTGTCCCGACATTTACTGGTATTCCACGGTTTCGCAAATGGCGTATTACAGCCATGTTACGGGCGGATTAACTTTTCCGTTCCCGACAGAGGAAAATCCGGAGCCGTTTATCCTCGGACGATACAACACAAATAACATCATGGAAATCACAAATGACGGCGATGAAACGGGCTTCACGCTTGAAATCGAAGCCCTTGAAGATGCCCGTTCTCCTACGCTCTACAATGCCGATACAGACGAATATCTGCAAATTACTGGTGACCTGCAAGTCGGAGACATCATCACAGTGACAACCAAAACAGGCAACAAAACCGTGACGCTGAATCGTGGCGGCGTGAAGAGTAATATCATCAACCGCCTTGTTTCCGGCTCAACTTGGCTGACTTTGCGTGAGGGCAAGAACCGCTTTTATTTGCGTGGTACCGGACTGAATAATCTGAAAGTAAAAATCATTCACACAAATGCGTATCTGGGGGTGTAGTATGCAAATCGAAGTGTATAAAATGACGGCAGACGGCGATAATCTCACCATTTCTCTTGAAGCGATTTGCGACAGTTTTTCTTCCTTGCTGTGGGATATCGAGTATTACCAGTGTGGCAGTTTTGAGGTGTATATCGCTGCCAATCCGCAGAATATCGCTGTTTTTCAGACTGGAAGAATTGTCGGGAGAGATGATGACAATGAGCATTTTGGAATTATTGAATCCGTTAAAATTGAAACGGATACGGAAAATGGCGATTATCTGACTGTTACAGGGCGATTTCTGATGTGCCTGCTGGAACGGCGTATCATATACCCTACTTGTTCATTTACCAAGCAGACAAGCTACTCGGATATTGTCCATTCAGTCATTTCGCAGAATGTGTTATGCAACGATAACCGCCGCATTCCGGGACTTTCTCTCGGAACTGTAATCGGAGCTTGCTGGGAGAAAACGGCTACCTTGCAGGTCAGCTACGATAATCTCATGGATTGGATTCACACCATCTGCGAGAAAATAGGCGGCACTGCAAATATCCGGCTTGTGAAAAGCAACGGTGAAAAATACAGAATGGTTCTGGATTTATCCGAGGGCATTGACCGCAGCATAGAACAAGACGAAAATCCCCACATCATATTTTCAGATGCTTACAGCAATCTTCTTTCATTTTCCTATGCGGAAGATCTCAGTATTCAGCGGAATTTTGCCTACATTCTGGGAAAAGGTGAAGGCGAACAAAGAAAAAGAACAACATATTTTGAAGGCGATGAGCCGTCTTTTTTAATGCGTTATGAGGTTTACGCTGATGCCAAGGACATGGCAGACGAACAGCAGGAAAATGGCGAAACAAAGCCCATTCCGGAAGAAGAATATATTGAGCTGCTAAAAGAGCGTGGTAAAGAAAAAATCGTTCTGCCGCTGACTGCTTCAGAGTCGCAAATTGCCGTGCAGTCAATGCAGTTCACATACAATATTGATTATTTCGTTGGCGATTATGTAACGGTAGAACACCAGCGATTTGGCTTGATACAGCCGAAAATACAGCTAATCGGAATGATAGAAAGTTTCGATCAGAACGGCAGAAATCTCACCCCAACTTTCAAAGGAGGAGTTTAAATGGCATTTTACAGCGGATTTTTTAATTCAAAAGGATTGGACAGAACGTACACAGCAGAGGACTTCACAAGTTATCTTTCAAGCCTGATCTGCAACGGCATTCAGGATAATTACGGCGACTGTTTTGCTATTACTGCGAACGGAGATTTAACGGTTACAATCGGCTCCGGCAAGGCTTGGATCAACGGTCATTATTTCATCAACGATACCTCCCATACGATGGATTTATCCCGATATGTGGACGAATCTTTGAGCAAGTACCTTATTATCGGAATTTACTGTGACACAAGTGATTCCGTGCGAAAATGCGACATGGAAGTGAAGGCAGGAACAGCGGCAACATCGCCGATTATTCCGACTTTCGCCAACTCTAAAACAAGGGCGTATCTTACACTTGCATCCATTTATTTACGTGCCGGAACGGCTGAAATCAAGCAGTCGAATATTTCAGATTACCGTGAAAGTACGAGCAAATGCGGCTATGTTAAGTGCATTCTAGGAAAGTGCAAAGTGTCGGAAATGCTTGCAGAATTGGTGCAAATCCGCAAAGATTTAAGCGGATTAAAAGACGGTTCTCTCTCCGATGCGGTGAAAGAATTGCAGCATCATGCGTTTAATACAGCGGATAAAATCACATTTAAAAAAGATGAGGACGGCAGGCTTTATTATC
>UQXS01000158.1 GCA_900545125.1 uncultured Ruminococcus sp. | reverse complement strand
AAAAACAGCTCGGCACCGGGCAGCATCCATGACACGGCGCACGAAAGGAAAGGTTAAATATGCAGCTTTATAATTCACTTTCACATAAAAAAGAAGAATTCGTTCCACGCTTTGAGGGCAAGGTGAGTATGTACACCTGCGGCCCTACCGTTTATCATTACGCACATATCGGCAATCTGCGGAGCTATATCATGGAGGATATCCTTGAAAAATATCTCCGTTTCAGCGGCTATGATGTCAAGCGTGTTATGAACATAACGGACGTGGGACATCTCACCTCGGATGGCGACACCGGCGACGACAAAATGCTCAAAGGCGCAAAGCGTGAACACAAAACAGTCATGGAAATAGCCGAGTTCTACACCAACGCATTCTTTGACGACTGCAAAAAACTTAATATAAAAACACCCGATGCTGTCGTTCCGGCTACGAGCTGTATCGACGAATTCATCCGTGTGATCTCCGTTCTCCTCGAAAAGGGCTATGCATATCAGGCAGGCGGAAACGTATACTTCGACACCTCAAAGCTCGACAAGTACTATGTTTTCAACGACTTTAAGGAGGAAGATCTTGCAGTAGGCGTCCGTGAAGGCGTTGAAAACGATGAATACAAACGAAGCAATGCCGATTTCGTCCTCTGGTTCACACGCTCCAAATTCGACGATCAGGAACTCAAATGGGATTCCCCCTGGGGCGTGGGATATCCCGGCTGGCACATTGAGTGCTCCTGCATAAGCATGAAGAATCTGGGCGAATATCTGGACATCCACTGCGGAGGAATCGACAATGCTTTTCCGCATCACACCAATGAGATCGCCCAAAGCGAAGCCTATCTCGGACATGAGTGGTGCAATTACTGGTTCCACGTACATCACCTCAACACGAACAGCGGCAAAATGAGCAAATCGAGCGGCGAATTCCTGACAGTTTCGCTTTTAGAGGAAAAGGGCTATCTTCCGGTAGTTTACCGTTTCTTCTGCCTGCTCTCCCACTACAGGAAATCCCTTGTATTCTCGTGGGATAATCTTGACAACGCCGCTGCATCCTATAATAAGCTCATCGCAAAGATCGCTCCCCTTACAAAGGAACAGGACGGCGATATTGACCGTTCTGAGTACGACAGGCTGATGAAAAACTTCACCGATGCACTCGACAATGACCTGAATACATCTCTTGCCGTAACGGCTCTTTACGATGTACTCAAATCAAAAGCAAATGCGGCTGCAAAGCTTGCTCTTATAAAGGAATTCGACAAAGTCCTTGGTCTTGACCTTATCGAAAACGCCGGAAAATCTGCCAAAGAAGATACCAATGACGATATGCCGCAGGAAGTACTGGAACTTCTCGAAAAGAGAAAAGCCGCCCGCAAGGAAAAGAATTTTGCTCTTGCCGACGAACTTCGCAGCAGTATCGAGGCTCTTGGCTATGAGGTCAGGGAAACACGGCAGGGCACTGTATTAACAAAGAAATAAGACGAGAATCAGAAATATGGCACGAATTTATCCGCTTTTCAGCTCCAGCAAAGGAAATTCAACCTTTATAGGCACGGAAAAAGAGGGGATACTCATTGACTGCGGCGTCAGCTTCAAGCGTCTTTCCGAGGCTCTTGCCGTCAACAACATCCCTCTTTCCGCTGTCCGGGCAGTATTTATAACACACGAGCACAGCGACCATGTATCGGGACTTTCCATGCTCACCAAAAAGACAGGAATGCCTGTATACGGTCAGAAACGCACGCTGCAAAGACTCTACGAATCAGGCAGAATCGCTCCTGCATCAAGAATTATCGACATGAACGGTATTTCAATATCATGCGGCGGTTCGGAGATCTCCTGCTTCAATACTCCCCACGATACTATCCAGAGCTGCGGCTACAGAATACATACATCCGATGACAAATACTGCGCCGTCTGCACCGATCTGGGACACGTAACTCCGGAAGTCAATACGGCGCTTACCGGATGCCGTCTGGTGCTTCTGGAAGCAAATTACGACGAAAATATGCTCCGGACAGGCTCTTATCCGCTTTACCTCAAGGAACGCATACTTTCTCAGAACGGACATCTTTCCAACGACGACTGCGCCGTTCAGGTAGGTAAACTTATCGAAAACGGAACTACGCATTTCATACTCGGACACCTCAGCCAGGACAACAATCGTCCCGATATAGCCGAATATACCGTAAAAAGCAGCCTGTCCCGGTACAAATTCTTCAAGGACTATCTCCTTGGCGTTGCTCCGGTGGAAACAAAGGGAGGAGCAGTGGTTTTCTGATGACGATAAATCTTATTGCCGTAGGAAAGCTGAAAGAGGACTACCTCAGAAGCGCCTGTGCAGAATACATAAAGCGGCTGTCACGATACTGCACCTTTGAACTGCACGAACTGGACGAATGCCGTCTGAACGATTCCCCATCCGAAAAAGAAATCCTCTCCGCACTGAAAAAGGAGGGAGAGCAGATAAAACGCTTTGCAAAGGGATTCATTATCCCTCTGTGTATAGAGGGAAAGCAGCTTACAAGTCCGCAGCTTTCGTCTGTTATCTCTGACGCCGCCGTCAGCGGACACAGCACGATAACTTTCATAATAGGCAGTTCGTTTGGTCTTGACGGTGAGATCAAAGCTATGGGCGATCTCCGGCTCTCTATGTCGCCCATGACTTTTCCGCACCAGCTTGCAAGAGTCATGCTTCTGGAACAGATCTACCGTTCTTTCCAGATCGCCGGAGGAGGAAAATATCACAAATAATGATAATGGGGTGTAAAAATGAACGTTAAGGATGATCTTATAAAAAGTCTTGCCGAAGCCGGCGGAGAATATGTCTCCGGAGCGGCTCTTGCGGATAAGCTCGGAGTCAGCAGAAACGCCGTCTGGAAAGCTGTCAGCGCCATGAAAAAAGAGGGCTATGCGATTGAATCCTCCCCCAAGGGCTACAGACTGAGCAAGGACAACAACCGTCTTTCGGCAGAGGTTATCCGTTCCGCCCTTACCGGCGAAAATACGGACAGAAAAATAATCGTACTGGATGAAACGGACTCTACCAACATCGCAGCCAAGGAACTTGCATCATCCGGAGCTCCCCACGGCACGGTTGTTATCGCCGACAGACAAACTGCCGGACGTGGCAGACTGAACCGCAGTTTTGTATCGCCGTCCGGAAAAGGTCTTTATATGAGCGTGGTTATCCGTCCGGAACTTGATATGAAATTCGTTCCGATGATAACGTCCGCTGCTGCCGTAGCTGCTTCTTTCGCCGTAGAAAAGCTCTGCGGTCATGAAGTACAGATAAAATGGGTCAATGACCTGTATATGAACGGGAAAAAAATCTGCGGCATCCTCACTGAAGCTTCTCTTGATCTGGAGATAAAATCCCTCGACTATGCCGTTGTGGGCATCGGGATAAACGTCCGTTCCATGAAAGAGGACTTCGACGAGGAATTGCAGCTCCGTGCCGCTTCTGTAGAAGATGAAACAGGCACGGTTATTGACAGAAATCTGCTGTGTGCCGAGATACTGAACAATCTTGACATATGGCTCGGCAAGATCGAGGACCGCAGCTATATCATCGAATACAGGCGGCGTGAATATCTTACCGGAAAATATATCTCAGCCGAGTACGGCGGAAAAATTATATCCGGAACTGCCGTAGGCATTGACAGAAATGCCAATCTTATGGTAGAGATGCCCGACGGCGACATAATCAGCCTTAACGCAGGCGAAGCAAATCTTGTCCGCAGATAAAAGGGAGGTTTATTTTATGCCTACAGCACATAACAACGCTCAAAAAGGCGATATCGCAAAAACCGTTCTCATGCCGGGAGATCCCCTGAGAGCAAAATTCATCGCCGAAAATTATCTTGAATCACCGGTCTGCTACAATCAGGTAAGGGGAATGCTCGGCTACACGGGTACTTACAAGGGGATTCCCGTTTCCGTTCAGGGCAGCGGCATGGGTATGCCGTCCATCGGAATCTACTCGTGGGAGCTTTTCAACGAATACAACGTTGAAAATATCATCCGTGTCGGAACTGCCGGAGCTGTCGCCGACAGCGCAGATCTCAGGGATATTATAATCGGCGTCAGCGCAAGCACAAATTCCAGCTATGCCGCTCAGTATCGTCTGCCCGGAACTTACGCTCCTACCGCTTCATGGAAGCTTGTTTCCGCCGCAGTAAACGCCGCCGAGAAGAAGGGATGCACATACCATGCAGGAAATATCCTCAGCAGTGATACTTTCTACGACGATGCCGGCAGCCTTTCCGAATGGCGCAAAATGGGGGTTCTCGGCATCGAAATGGAAGCAGCTGCCCTCTACATGAACGCCGCAAGAGCCGGAAAGAATGCACTCTGCATTCTCACCGTATCCGACTGCCCTCTCAGGGGACTTTCAACCACATCAGAAGAACGTCAGACCGGCTTCCGGAATATGATGGAAATTGCTCTTGAAACAGCTCTGGCGATCAGCTGATATCCGGGATATCAGCCTATTCTGCTTACTGCGGAACACAACAGGATACCAACGGCAAGAGGAACTATTACACTCACGGCAGTCCATTTCAGGCTGCCGGTTTCTTTTTTTATCGTCATGCAGGTGGTGGCGCAGGGGAAATGAAACAGCGTGAAAATTATCATGCATACCGCCGTTGTCAGATCCCAGCCGTTGTCGGTGAGAATGCGGCAAAGCTCCGATGTATCGGTGATCTCTGTCAGACTTCCCTGTGCAAGATATGCCATAAGGATTATGGGCACAACGATCTCATTTGCAGGAAATCCCAGTATGAAACCGAGAACAATAACTCCGTCCAGCCCGATAAATCTGCCGAACGGATCAAGGAAATCCGAAGCATGAGCAAGAAGCGATCTGTCTCCGGCGTCCACATTGGCAAGTATCCAGATAATAAGTCCGCAGGGAGCAGCGGCAACACAGGCTCTTATCAGCACAAAGACCGTTCTGTCAAAAATAGACCGGACGAGAACTTTCCCTATCTGCGGACGGCGGTAGGGCGGAAGTTCAAGGGTGAAAGAAGAGGGAACTCCCCTGAGAACAGTGACCGACAGCAGTTTTGATACCAGAAATGTCATAAGTACTCCAAGAATTATGACTGCCAACAGGACAACTGCCGACAGAAACGAGGAAAATTTTCCGGATGCAGTTACAAAAAACATCGTGATAATTGCTATTATAGTTGGAAAACGTCCGTTGCAGGGCACAAGGCTGTTGGTTATCACGGCTATCAGACGTTCCCGTTTTGAGTCGATTATCCGGCATCCCGTAACGCCGCAGGCATTGCAGCCAAATCCCATTGCCATAGTTATAGCCTGTTTTCCGCAGGCTCCTGAACATCGGAAACAGCGGTCAAGATTAAAGGCTATGCGGGGCAGGTAGCCGGAATCTTCCAGCAGGGTGAACATGGGGAAAAATATAGCCATAGGCGGCAGCATGACCGAAACTACCCACGCCAGAACTTTATACACGCCCTGAATGAGAGCACCCTCAAGCCATCCGGGTGCTCCGGCAGAGACAAGTCCCTCTGACATCTTATCG
>UQXS01000157.1 GCA_900545125.1 uncultured Ruminococcus sp. | reverse complement strand
CATCTTATGAAAATCGCCATTTATTCCCGAAAATCCATTGAATACTTATTACAAAATAACTTTCCTCAAAATACCGCCGTCATCAGTTTTTATGACCCTGATAAATTCAATACCGATAAGAATTATAGACTTGTTGATTACAGTAAAAAGGCAGATCATGTACTATATATTCCGCTTGACGATTTCCAGACAGAACTAACCGAGGCAGATAAAATAGCGGAATTTGTATATTCTGCAAAGTCGAAAGAACTGCAAATTATTTGCCAATGCGAATCTGGGCAGAATCGAAGTTCAGGCTGTGCTGCTGCGATTATGGAACATTTTAATCAAGCGGGTAATTCGATATTCAATGATGATAGATATCACCCCGACGAAATGGTATATTATGCGGTTTTGGACGCTCTTGAAGCGTTTGACGAAAACAAATAATCTAATAATAAAAAGACGAACCAGAGAGTATGAAAGCTCTCTGGTTTTTTGATTTTTAAGCTGATTAACTATCAATTTTCAATAAATTGTATAATATCAATTTCAATCAATTATTTTTGAAAAATCGAATTATAGGAAATTTTTAGTTTTATTGGCATATATTATTATTGTCTGGAGGAAATATAATCCAATCCATGACAATAAGACAAGCAGTTACCGGTAAATTGCTAAAGTTAATACGAGAAAAAATGGAAGGTGATATGAACATATTATTTTTTATCTTAAAATTTTATAGGACATTTCAAGCTGTCTTTCTTCTTGCATTAAACGCAAAACTAAAGGCACTAAAAAACGAATGCAGACAAGCAAAGAAATTTGTTTTTCGGCATAAGTATTATTAAAAACAATTGTGAGGTGCTTTTGCTATGAAAGACACGGAGAATGCGATCACAGTTCATATTCACTACAATGAAGAAGGTCAGAATGTATCTGACATTCTGGATAATTCAATTTGGATTTATATCAAAAAGGAGGTAGAGAAGTTATGTTCGGAAAACAGTTGACTTCATCACCAAAAAGAGCTTATAATATAAAAAATGAATGGTTGCTGATGAAGGAGGAATTATTATGTATCCTGTAATTGACAACCCAGAGCAGTACAAAGCTGCAATTTATGTACGTCTTTCAAAAGAAGACGAGGGAAAGGTAGATGATGTTTCAGAAAGCATTAAGAATCAGACAGCATTGCTGTTAAATTATGTCAAAGAAAATAATCTATCGGTATATGAAATATATACAGATGACGGCTA
This sequence comes from uncultured Ruminococcus sp., assembly GCA_900545125.1. Lineage (GTDB taxonomy): Bacteria > Bacillota > Clostridia > Oscillospirales > Ruminococcaceae > Ruminococcus. The sequence goes on along the minus strand of UQXS01000157.1, from coordinate 4,330 downwards.
TTCAGGAACTACTACAGACAGACCTGCTTTTCAGAGAATGCTTCAGGACATTGAGGATAAAAATGTCAATATGGTAATAACCAAAGACTTCTCAAGGCTTGGCAGAGACCGAATTGCTTTTGGATATTACACAGAAAAGTATTTCCCGGAGCATGATGTAAGATATATAGCCGTTGCTGACAATTACGACAACATCAACGGCTGTAATGACCAGACCGCCGCATTCAAATCTCTGATGAATGAGATGCATGCATCTGAAACATCAAGAAAAGTCGCCAATGTCAAGCATGCCAAACAAAAGGAAGGATTGTTCATAGGGGGTAAAGCTCCCTATGGATATAAAAAGTCTCCCACAAACAAAAATGCTATTGTCATTGACGAGTATGCTGCCGGAATCGTAAGACGTATTTTCAAACTTGCAATTGAAGGCGTGTCTTGTCATAAAATTGCAATGACACTGACAGAAGAAAATATCCCTACACCGGCGCAGTATGCCAAAATTAAATTTAAAAACAACTCGCCATTCTCCGGTAAATGGAGTTCTGAACGCATCAGTGAGATGCTTCAGAATGAAGTTTACATAGGAAATATGGTCCAGGGACGGGTAAAAAAAGCAAGCTACAAATCAAAAAAGCTCATAAAATTACCACGTGAGCAATGGATCGTAGTTGAAAACACACATGAAGCCATCATTGATAAGGAAACTTTTCAAAAGGCAGGCGAACTGATAAGGAGCAGAACTCATACAAGACACCGCACTTATGATTTCCCATTAAAGGGAATCGTTTTCTGCAAAGAATGCGGTTATCCTCTTGCGACAATCAAAAGAACTTTGTCAGGTGACAGACCTATGCTATATTTCGTATGCAGAACTTATCAGAGATTTACACAGTATCACCAGTGTACTTGCCATTGCGTAAGAGTCGAGGATATATCTGCCGCAGTTGTAAGTGAAGTGCGCAGAGTATGTGAAAACTACCTTGGCTTCCTTGATACAGAAAAGCTCACAGAAAAAGCACAGAATCAGCTGCAAGCCGAACTGCGAAAACAAGGCAGAGATATAACAGCTCTGAAAACTAAACTGGAATCCATTCGTATGAAAATCGACAGTGCCTATGAAGATAAGCTTTCAGGCAACATTGACAATCAGATTTTTCAGAGAATCTACGCAAAACTTCGTGAGGAAGAAAACGCCGCCAGAATTAAGCTGACAGAGCTTGAAAAAAGCAAAAAAGATAATCCGTCCATCAATGAGGATAAAATCAAAGAGTTAGTAGAAAGATTTATTGACTCCGAAGATTATACTCGTGAACTGTTTGTCAGTCTGATCGAAAGGATTGAATTATCCGAAAACAAGGAGCTTGATATTCACTTCAAATTTCCGGAACTAAAAATTGCCGACCGTTTATAATAATTCGTAAACTACGTATCAAGAATCGAAAAAAAAGCCATAGAAAAACTGAGAAAAATGTATGAATCCACTCCATTCTAACAAATATTCACAATATTCTCAGCCTGTGATTGTGCAATATGTACAGTGACAATTTATCAGAAATATGTTATAATGAAAAGGTAATCACTTTTGAAAGGAGCATTTTTTTGGATTTCACAACAAACAGCGGCGTCCGGGGAACTATGTTCGGAGTTCCACATGTTGTTGCCGATAACTTTCTTAAACTTGCTTCAGGAAAACAGATAAAGGTTCTGCTTTACATTCTAAGGTGCTCCGGCAGGACAGTCAGCGATGAAGAAATATCCCGGAATACCGGTGTTCCTGTTACGGAGGTAACTGACTGCGTGCTGTTCTGGCAGCAGGTCAACGTTCTTGACGAACACACCAGACAATCTGCTCCGGAGGTACAGAATATTCCTCATACAACAGAAACAAAAATTATTCCGCAGCAGTCTGAGCCGAAAATCATTCCGCCGGACGCTCCACGAAGAAAGCAGGAGTTTAAACCGTCTGAAATTACAGATATTCTGAAAAGTTCGTCTGATATTGCCCAACTTTTCAAAATCGTTGAATCATTCCTCGGAACACTTAATCATACACAGCAGAATTCCCTTATATGGATGTATAACTATCTCGGTCTGAAAAAAGAAGTAATTCTTACTCTTGTGCAGTACTGCATCACGATTGAAAAAACCAACTCGGGATACATAGAGAAAATAGCTTGTAAATGGGCAGAAAATGATATAAATTCTCTTGAAGCCGCACAGGAAGAAGTTCAGAGAATGACAAGCAGCAATGATTTTATCGGCGCAATTACAAAAAAGTTCGAGATGAAACGGAATCCCACAACAAAACAGCGCGAATTCATCTCTTCATGGCAGAGTGAAGGATTCAGCCTTGATCTTATTGGTTATGCCTATGAAAAAAATATCGAACAGATAGATAAGCTTTCCTTTGAATATATCAATAAAATTCTGATGAATTGGAAAGAAAGCGGATTTACAACGGTAAGAAGCGTCAGGGATTCAGAAATCAGCTACAAAAAGAACAAAAAGGAAACACAAAGCACATCAGGTACATCTGATGTTGACAAATATAAAGTTGTAATTAATAAATTCTGATATACGGAGGATTAACAATGGAAAGTTCTATTTTTGACAAGGCTCAGTCCATAATGATGAACCGGCGTACAACCGCTGAAAGTCAGAATGAAATGAGAATAGCAGAGATCAACACCAGACTGCCGCAGATCAGAGAAGTAAACGATGCACTTATCAACACGGGACGTGAGCTTATACGTATTATTTCCGAAGGGAAAAAGGGTACGGATGTTGAAAAAAAAATAGAACAGCTAAGACAGTATAATCTTGGCGCACAGGCAATGTCAAGAAAACTTCTGGAACAGAACGGTTATCCGCCGGACTATCTTGATGTTCATTACTCTTGTCCGAAATGCCATGATACAGGATATTATAACGAACATTTCTGTGACTGCTTCAAAAAACTCTGCGGAAAGCTTTCTACAGACGAACTGAATAAAAGCGCTAATCTGGCGCTGTCAAGTTTCGATACATTCAGCCTTAGTTATTACAAAGGCGATGACTATTTTACTATGAAAAAGATTCTTGAATTCACTATACAATATGCCGAAACGTTCACTCCTGATTCCGGAAGCATTTTCATGTTCGGTGAAACCGGTCTGGGCAAAACTCATCTTTCTCTTGCTGCTGCAAACAGAATACTTGAAAAGGGCTACAGTGTTATCTATGATTCGACTATTAATATCCTCAGAAAAATAGAAAAGGAACATTTCAGCCGTGAACATTCTTCAGAGATGATAGATATGGTTATCGGTACCGATCTTCTTATTCTTGACGATCTCGGAACAGAATATGAAACTCCTTTTTACAACGCTACCATTTACAATATCATAAATACCCGTCTTAACAGCGGTAAGCCGTCTATAATCAGCACCAATCTTGATTTCGGCGGAATAAAAAAAAGGTATGACGGACGTGTGGTTTCACGTATTGTAGCAGCTTATACCTGCCTTGAATTCAAAGGTGATGATGTCCGGCTGCAAATTAAAAAAGAAAATCTGAACAGATAAACGATGCAGACAAAGGAGAATCCAGCATGAACATAACAATTAAAAGTTTCAAAAGCGGAAGAAATATAAAAAACAAATTGAAAAATCTATATAATTCGGCATTTCCGGCAGATGAACGAGCTCCGTTCAGTATAATGATGTCAAGATTGAAAAAAGGAAGAGCCGAAATGCTCACTGCCTTTGACGGTGATGAATTTATTGGATTTGCGTATGTGATCTGCCGCCAAGGAATTGCATATCTTTTCTACCTTGCAATTGAAGAGAGCAAAAGAGGTAAAGGCTATGGAAGTCTTATTCTGAGCGGAGTAAAAAAGAAATATCACGGCTATCGGATCTTTCTTGCAAGAGAGCAGCTTGACAGTTCTGCATTAAATTATCATCAAAGAATAAGCCGGCATACTTTTTATCTTCGTAATGGATTTAAGGATCTGCCGCTGTCCATAAAAGAGGCATCTGTTGTATATGACGTAATGAGCGTCGGCGGAACTATTCTTCCGGAAGAATATCTCAGTCTTATGAAGTTCTGGGCAGGCAGGCTATTATGCAGCTTTGTTGATATGCGAATTATAGAAAAGTAATTCCTGAATTTTCCCTGTAATCCGCATATTTCATGAACAATCCAAAAAATCTGAAACTTTTTTCTGAAAAAAGCTTGACAAATCAAAATTATTGTGTTATAATTAATATCGTTGATTGAGGTAATGAAGCTCAATCGTGTCTGGGTGTGGCGCAGTTGGTAGCGCGCTACCTTGGGGTGGTAGAGGCCG
>UQXS01000156.1 GCA_900545125.1 uncultured Ruminococcus sp. | reverse complement strand
ATATTGCTGATGTAAAGCCGGATGCTATTGCCGTAGCCTTTGACCTGCGCTCTCCGACATTCCGGCACAAAGCTGTATCATATTACAAAGCCAATCGCAAAGGAATGCCTCCGGAACTTGCACAGCAGCTTCCGCTGATAAAAGAGCTTCTCACTCATCTTGGCATAAAGGTACTGGAATGCGAAGGCTATGAGGCAGATGATATTCTTGGTACTCTTGCCCAATCCTGCACCGACAGCGGCGACCACTGCTTTGTTCTCACCGGAGACCGTGACAGTCTCCAGCTTATCTGCGACAATGTTACCGTACTCCTTGCGACCAACAAAGAAACGATACACTACGACAAAGTGCGATTTACCGAGGATTACGGCTTTGAACCCATTCGTCTCATTGACCTAAAAGCTCTTATGGGAGACAGTTCCGACAATATCCCTGGTGTTCCCGGCATCGGTGAAAAGACCGCCTCGGCTCTCGTAAAGGAATACGGTACTATTGAAAATCTCTATGAAAAATATGCAGATTCATCCCTGACAAAGGGCGTAAAGGCAAAACTGGAAAAAGGAAGGGCATCTGCCGAAGAAAGCAAATGGCTGGCAACTATCGTCCGCAATGCGCCTGTTGAAACATCGGTCAAAGCATATATCCCTGCACAGCAGGATACAATGGCAGTAAGCCGTCTGCTGTCAGAGCTTGAAATGTTCAAGCTGCTGGACAAACTTGGGATTTCCGCTGCCGAATCTGTTTCCGAAGTCTGTCAGGAAGAAGCCGACTCTCCCGAAGAACTCAAACTGATATCTTCTCCGCTGACAGAAGATATTATCAGTTCTCTGTCAGAATGCAGCTACGTCCTCCGAGACGGCAGATTATCCGTGCGCTGCGGGGAAAATATCTACACGGCCGACAGCGAAGAACTTATATTGAAATTCCTTGGCTCGGAATGCAGAAAATCAACCGACGATGCAAAACCGCACTACCGCTATGCAATGAAAAACGGCAGCGAACTGCGGAATATAGTCAACGATGCAGCCGTTTCCGGATATCTTCTGAATTCCTCTGCTTCCGACTATACGATTGAAAAACTCTGTGCTGAATACGGTATCCGTTACTACTCAGATCAGTCAGAAAACGCCGATATTGCATCACTTGACGGACTTATAAAAAAACTTCGCAGCAATATCGAAGAACAGGGAATGATGCCGCTGCTTGAAAATATCGAGCTGCCGCTTACCGAAGTACTTGCCTCAATGGAAGATATCGGTATCTGCATTAACCGGCAGGGGGTAGAGGAATTCGGCGTGTCTCTTTCCGAAAAAATAGAGGAGACGCAGCAGATAATCTACGACTATGCCGGTCATGAGTTCAATATCTCATCCCCAAAGCAGCTGGGAACGGTTCTTTTTGAGGAACTGGGACTTCCTGCCAAAAAGAAAACCAAAAGCGGATATTCCACAAGCGCCGAGGTTCTGGAAGAACTGCGGCATCAATCGCCTATCGTTGACAACGTCCTGAAATATCGTCAGTATACCAAGCTTAATTCCACTTATGTTACAGGACTTACCGACAAGATCGCCGCAGACGGCAGAATACACACCTGCTTTAAGCAGACGGAAACAAGAACGGGACGTATCTCCTCCACCGAGCCGAATATGCAGAATATCCCCGTGCGGACGGAACTCGGTTCGCAGATGAGAAAATTCTTCACCGCATCGCCCGGAAAAACTCTTGTAGACGCTGACTACAGCCAGATAGAACTTCGTGTAATGGCACATCTCTGCGGCGATGAAAACATGATAGCAGCCTTTACTTCCGGTGAGGATTTCCACACTGCAACGGCTGCGCAGGTCTTTGATATGCCTGTTTTCATGGTGACTCCGGAAATGAGAAGTGCAGCTAAAGCCGTAAATTTCGGCATTATCTACGGTATCGGAGCTTTTTCGCTCTCAAAGGATATAGGCATCTCCGTGGCGCAGGCAAAAAAGTATATTACCGACTATCTTGCACGCTTTCCAAAGGTCAGCAGCTTTACCGAGGGTGTCGTGGACGAGGCAGTAAAAACAGGATGCGTAACTACAATGCTGGGCAGAAAACGGCGTATTCCGGAGCTTTCCTCCTCCAATAAAGTTGTGCAGGCGGCAGGAAAGCGAATTGCCATGAACACGCCTGTTCAGGGAACGGCAGCCGATCTCATCAAGATAGCAATGATAAACGTTTACCGCCGTCTGAAGGAAGAGAAACTTGATGCAAAACTTATTTTGCAGGTTCACGACGAACTGATACTTGAAAGCTCCGTTGAAGATTCTCAGCGTGCCGCAGATCTTCTTAAAGAGGAGATGCAGAAAGTCTACGATATGAAAGTTCCGCTGACAGTCGATGTCCATACTGGTTTCAGCTGGTATGATGCAAAGGGCTGATATGAAAATGCAGATAAAAAGAGCTGCTTCCGGCGATAACAGCACACTGTTTGAAGCTCTTTCGGAACTTGACCGTCTCTGCGTCGGCAATGAGGGATGGTCAGCAGCTTCATTTGAAAGCGAAGCTGCCAAGGAAAACGGAATAGTGCTGTATATCGGGGAAAACGAAAGAATCGCCGGACTGATCTGCGGCTATTTTGCAGTTGGCGAGGGCGATATCACAAGTGTTGCCGTTCATCCCGATTTCCGCCGGAAAGGACTTGCACTTGAACTGATCCGGAAATTTGAAGAGCATCTTCCAAACGGCACAGAGGATATTTTCCTTGAAGTCAGGGAAACCAACACAGCTGCCCGTTCCCTATACGAAAAATGCGGATTCGCAGCCGTTTCGGTACGGAAAAATTTCTATGACTCCCCCCGTGAAAATGCTGTTGTCATGAAAAAACAATTATGTAAAGAGGACTGAAATATGCTTATATTAGGAATTGAAAGCTCCTGCGACGAAACCGCCGCAAGCGTTGTAAAAGACTGCCGGGAAATACGCTCATCTGTGATATCCACACAAATAGAAGAGCACAAAAAATACGGCGGTGTCGTGCCGGAGATTGCCTCACGCCGCCACTGTGAAAACATTCTCGGCGTTGTAAAAAAGGCTCTTGACGACGCAGATATCACTGTTGCAGACCTTGACGGCATTGCCGTTACATATGCTCCCGGTCTTATCGGAGCGCTCCTTGTCGGTGTCAGCTTTGCAAAAGCTCTGGCGATGTCTGCAGGAAAACCGCTGATACCCGTTCATCACATTGCCGGACATATCGCAACTAATTATCTTACCTATCCCGACCTTGAACCTCCATATCTCTGTCTGGTGGCAAGCGGCGGACACAGCCATATAATCGAAGTGCGATCCTACACAAAATTCAGGGTCATAGGACGCACCCGTGACGATGCCGCCGGAGAATGCTTTGACAAATGTGCCCGTGCCATGGGATTCCCCTATCCTGGCGGAGTTCATATTGATAATGCCGCAAAAAGCGGAGATCCCGAAGCGATAAAGCTGCCGCATCCTGCCGTTGCCGGAAATGAATTTGATTTCAGCTTTTCCGGACTTAAAACAGCCGTGATAAATATGCTTCACAACGCACGGCAAAAGGGCACAGAGATCAACAGGAACGATCTTGCCGCCAGTCTCCAGGGAACTATCGCAGAGATACTTACCGACCATACGATACGTGCTGCCCGGTCATTGGGATGCAGAAAAATAGCTCTTGCGGGGGGAGTTTCGGCGAATACCGGTGTTCGTGCTGCACTGTCTGCCGCATGCAAAAAGAATGGCTTTGAATGTTATATGCCGGAAAAAAGTCTGTGCGGCGACAACGGTGCAATGACTGCCTGTCAGGGAAGCTACAATCTACTTGCCGGAATAACAGCCGACGAAAGCCTTAACGCCATAGCCACCCTGTCTATAGAGGATATATGATATGAGCGGAAAAACTGTTTCAAACTGCGAGACCTGCACAAATTACGTCTATGACGAGGACTACGACTGTTACGTGTGCATGGTAAATCTTGACGAGGACGAAATGTATCGTTTTCTGAACGGTACAAATTACAGCTGTCCTTATTATCGGCTTGACGATGAGTACGGCGTTGTCAGGCATCAGAACTGAAGTGAGGGCAAATTCTCCATGGCAGCAGCATTTTCTTTTTATTGTGCTTGATAAATGAAATTTGTTTCTTGAATCTTTGCTGAATGGTGTTATTCTCTGTTTGGGTATTCTGTTCTAATCTTCTCAGACGCCCTTTATGGGTGTCTGGGAAGATTAATTCTGGGTTTCCAAAGGGGATGTATTCCCCTTTGGCAGGGGGTTAAGGGGACAGCGTCCCCTTAGTCAGCAGAAAAAAATGTTGTTACCATGTCAAAGCTTCCGCTTAATCGGCTGATATCCGGTATCTTCCTACCGTTCCGTTTTCATAGAGTTCCGCTATTTCGGCGGAACTTTTTTTGTCAAGAAGATCGCCGAGAACCGTTATGATATCACATTCCGGAGCTTTTCCCTGATCTATTGCACGTTTCACAGAACCTTTAAGCGTTTCGGAATCCTTTTCTGAAAGAGTCTTTTCCCCGTCATCACTGTGTGCCACGATACAAGTGGGAGACACTTTCCAGTCATTCAGCAGAAGTTCCAGAGTATCCTCATATTCGCAACCGTTCAGTACAACGAGTTCGGTATAGCCGGTAAAAATTGGTTTTCCTGCAAGGATCTCCGCATTTTTCATTGCCGTGGAAATATCTTTTCCCTTAGCAGTAACAGTCTTTTTATCTTCCGTAAAAAAGGTCATAGTAAGTTCTGTTTCGCTGCCGCCGGTTATAGAAACTGCTCTGAGATAATGCTTATCGTGAACAAGTCCGGATGCCGCACATCCGGTGAGAGAGAACATTCCCAGACAAATAACTGCCAATAATTTTTTTATCATCATGTCCTGCCTTTCCGGGTACTTAGTCCGCTGCATATCATAACGACAAGCGGAACTGCAAAAAGTGCTGCCAATGATCCTATACCTATAACCACGCTGTTAAGAGGAACTTTCCAGAGCAGAAATGCTGCGCCTATCATAAGAAGAAGCGACACGGTGCTGCGGAATCTGACAAACTTCGGAATAAGCCTGCCCAGAATATAAGAACTCAAAGCCGCCTGCAATGCTATTGAAAATACTGCAAATATCGCAAAGACTATAAGGAAAAGAGAATCAATACGCTGCGACGGAAAAGGCTGCGATACCTGTGCTGCCGTAACTACAGGGAAATCCGTTATCTCCATTATTCCCCCGGCGACAACGACTGCCGTCAGGGTCACTGCCGCAGTAAGGACAGCCTTGCCGATAAAATATACGGCGGCATTTTTCGACGAACTCCCTTTTGTAATTCCCAGCAGAATGGCGAAACTTCCTGTTCCTCCGCTGAGAGCAAATCCAGTAGTCAGTTCCTCAAGCAGACTCCGTCCGCTTGAGGCACGGGTAAGATTTTCCACGTTCAGATGAGCAAGACCGCTGACTGCTGCCGTCAGCAGGCAGACAGCTCCGACAAAGGCTGCTATAAGTGATGCCCTGCCCATTGCCTTTATTCCGGCGGAAGAGATATAAAGGCAAACTATGGCGATAAGTCCGGATATAAGGAGTTTTCC
>UQXS01000155.1 GCA_900545125.1 uncultured Ruminococcus sp. | reverse complement strand
GGACGGCATAAACGAGATGCTGACGGAAAGTGGAATATTGCAGAACGGAAGCCGATTTGATAAGGTTTACACATTTAAAAATGAGGGAGTTACTTGCCTGCTGTTCTCGTTTGGCGACATTCAGCCTGATGTCGGAAAATTGGCGATGTGGCGGCTTGAAACGAGAGAAAATTTTGGCAGCACTTGGCTGTCAGATTACGTTCCGAATAATCTTGGCGGATTTATTGAGGAGCAGTCCGAAGATTTTGAAATGGAACTTGATCCATCGTAAAACAGCTATAAATCGGCAAAATTTAATGTTTAAGGAGTGATGAAAAATGAAAATATCCTGAGTTTTTGGAGGTATAACCCGAGTTTGCCACTTAAAAAGGAAAAGGAGTGGGCATAAAGAGATCAAAAATGGCGAAAAAGCGTCAAAGGCGACGCAGAATAGACGTATTCAAATTTTGATGAAATAGGACTACATTTATATGGTCACATTGATATTTCTGATTTGAGATTTCAGGTCAGTTTTCCGAAATAGTTTTGCCGGAATTCTAATATCAAAAGAATCAAGAATCAGTTTTAAATCCGGATCATCGAGATCAATAAAACGATACAAATCATCCGCAAGAAGCTCAACTTTCCATTTGTTTAAGGCTTTCTGGATACGATATGCAGGAAGCCCCATAGACCAAAGTGTAATATCATCCGACTTCGGTACAAGACCGCTGTGGCATATCTTACACTGAATCATACGGATCATAGTAAGTGCAATCAGACAAATCAGCAGATGTGCTTCGATATGTTCCCGTGTACGAACATAAACAGGTCGTGTTTCAAGATCGCTTTTCATGACACGGAACTGATCTTCAATTCTGGTTAGTCCATGATATTTCTCGATGGCTTCCAAAGGCGGCATATTGATTTCAGAGGTGATAATCTGATAGTATCCAAAATGAGATTTGAATTCTTCCAATTTCTCTTTATCCAATAATGCTTTTAATTTTGATGCTGCAATTACTTCGCCTGTTTCAGAATTGAGGATATCGTCTTTGAAAAATGGACGTATCATCCTTGCCTGCATATCTGTAATTCTATATCCTTTCGGATTCTTTAGAATTTTCTCAAGTGTTTCAAGAAATCTTGCATTTTCGTGCAGATCACGCTCGTAAAAATTACGACTCCAGTAAACGATTACATTTTCTGTGACTGTTCTTTTTTTACCATTCGCATCTTTTACAGTCCGCTTCATAATGCGGGATTTGTATTTGAAGTCTCTGCTTTCTTGAATAAACCCATCATCTGAATATGCCCATTCCTGTTCTGCTTTGGTGCTTTTGAGCAGACTTTTAGCAAGGATATATCCGTTGTTCTGGTCAAGCAGATGAAATACATTCTGATAATTGCACATACCTCTGTCGGCGATCATGATAAATCTTGCATATTCAAGTCCGTCAATGCTCTTTGAAATAGCAGGTTTAAATGTATTGGCATCGAGTGTGTTGCCTGGAAATGATTCAATCGAGATGGGAAGTCCCTGATCGTCCATAAATAAACCCATTTGAACGATCGGCTGCTTTCTGTTCTCCTTGCTGACCCCAATTTTTCTAAAACCTTTTTCGATCACATTTCCGTATTCGTCAAGAACATCCTCATCCGGATCTTCGATCTCAAAAAAGAAATTCGTTACATCATAGAAAATGATTTCGGGATTCCGATGCCACTTTTTTACAAGAGAAGTATTCATTCGGCGGATGATTTTTTCTTTGTTTTCATAGATAAAATCCAGCGTATCATAAACATTGTACTTATTGAAATTTTTCAGCAGCGGCGTATAATAATCATCATTCTGTTCCAGTGTTGCCATTTTGGAATCAGGGTTCAGTATTCTTCCGTAAACAAGCAGACGAACGAAATTCAGCACATCATATTGTATCTTTGAGAATCCCTTGTATGAACGGAAGAAATCCTCCAGACCAAGTTCATCAAACAATTTATCAAGAAAGACATGAGAATAGAGCTGAGGATGACCGACACACTCTGGATCACCCTCCTGCAAACGGATGCTGTATTTTTCAATCGGAGGTTTCTTTCCCGTATATTCTTTAAGTTCCGGAATCAGTGGGTTACCAAGTCTGAATGATTCACGCAGTCTTTCAAGATAATCCGGCTGCCCATCATCAAATTTTGATAGTGGTCCAATGTTGCAGATCGTTCTTTTACGAATTGCAACTTTTCCCTCTGCTGTCTTGGTACGATAGCTTTCTCTGAGCCGAATGTATTCTGTTCCGTTGTTTTTGAATATATCGATATACACAACTATCCCTCCTAATAGGTCTTATAGGTCTACTTTATATTATATCATATGGCGTGGGATTTGTCAATAGATAATCACCTGTTTTTCGCCATTTTTATAAATTTTTTCCGGATTTTTGAACGATTAAGTGGCAAAGTCGGGAAAGCATATATTACACAATTGCGAGGGCTGATTTTTCCCGATATTCTGTGGTTTTAGCCGCTTGATATATCTCACGAAAAGAGTTATACCCCGACTTTGCCACTTAATTCTTGCAACCACACGCTCACGCATAATAAAAACGGCTATTTTACGTGATTTTTTTATATACCCACGTTATATGTCCACATAAATAAAGCGTTATAATTGTGGGCATATAAAATAAACATCGCAAAATAGGAAAAAAATAACGAAAAAGTAAGATTTTAGCGTAGGTATAAAATATCAAGACCTTTATTGTTGAAAAAGTACGCATTTTCGGGCACTATTGCCCTTCTTAATGCAGACTAAGTGGCAAAGTCGGGAAGCATATATTACACAATTGCGAGGGCTGATTTTTCCCGATATTCTGTGGTTTTAGCCGCTTGATATATCTCACGAAAAGAGTTATACTGTGTACAACGGAAGCGGAAAACCGCACCGAAAAACAACGAATTTGGAGGAAAATCACATGAAAACAATTGAACTTTTTGAAAAGGCAATGACCGAGGGAAACGAATTTTTCAAGGCGAACAACATCAACCCCACGCTTTTCACAGCCTACAGGCAGCAGAAGGACAGCGACAACGAAATGCTCGACTTTTCCGAGGTCATCTGGACGCAGGACATCGAGCCGATCAGCGATTTTTTCAAGGCACAGGGCATCACGGAATTCACGATTTCAAGCACTTTCAGCAGCCTTATCGAAACCCTCGCAGCTTTTGAAAAGCAGGGATTCCGCATGGACGGATTGACCGAAATCAAGGCAAACTACACCGACATCATCACGGGCGAAAAACAAATAATTCCTGCAATCCGCATGAAATTGAACTAAGACCCAAGGGGCGGAATTACCGCCCCAAACGCCCACGATTCCGCCGTTTTGCCTGCCCTTGCAAAGTTACCCCTTCCGTAGAACGGCGGCGTACAAGGGCGACTGTGGGGCTTATTTTTGAAAGCATATATTACACAATTGTAAGGGCTGATTTTTCCCAATATTCTGTAGTTTTAGCCGCTTGATATAATCTGTGGATCATGGTAACATGTAATCACCGAAAGGGAAAATCAATTAAAACGGAGGTACACCACCATGACAAAGAAGGAAATGAAAGCCGCAGTTGACAAGCTGAAGATGCTGCAGAACGGCAAAGCCGCCCTTGAGGGAATGACCGAAGCAGACTGCCGTGAACTTTTCGGAATCAGCAGAGCGCAGGCGCTTGCGAACACCAACGCAGCCCTCGCCAAGACCGAGCAGGAGATTTTCAGAGCCGAGCATCCGCTGACCGGCATCGACAAGAAGATCTACGAGATCGCCGCAAAACACCTGATTCCGGTAGCCGAGCGCGGAGACCTTGAAGCCCGCCACTGCGACAGCAAGGACTTCATCGAGGTTTCGGTATGGGGCTTGGAAGCCGCCCTCAAGGATGCATATGAAGCCGGTCGCAAGAGCAAGTAAACGAACGGAACAGCGCAGCCCTTCCTGAAATACGGAAGGGCAATGCCGAAAAGGAGTAAATACATGGATATCATTTACGCGTTTGAACAGATGGATCGCAAGATCAGCGAGAACAAGACCAACGGTCTAAAGTCAGGCTACAGCCTCGGCGCACGAAAGGCACTGTGGAACTACAAGGACAGCCGCCGCCACAACAGCAGCGAGTACGAGGTGACCGACTTGCCGAATGAAGGCGATATGGAGGACTTCCTCAATACGCTTCGCATCGCAAAAGTCACAACCATTGTGGTGACAGCAAAAACCACAGTTCTGATTGAAACCCTGCATCAGATGAGACGGCTCGGCTGTACGGTTTATGGGCTTGACACCATTACCCGCAACGACACCGAATATCATGTCATGGATGACTACGAGGTCGAAGGCATCCGCATAATGCTTTGACCGTAACAGGAGGGATACATAATGAAAACAGAAGAAGCAATTTCCGAAATTGAGGCAATGCAGGCTGAATGTTCATCCGAGGCGCTGATGATGGCGATTGCCGCAATGAAAAAGCAGATACCAACAAGGGTAATCCGTGAAAACTGGACGATCTCGAAATGCCCCTGCTGCGGCACCGAACTTGGTGAGTGGCTGGAGGACGGCTATCATAAGGACTATGAGCATCTGAAAGTATGCAATTGCGGACAGCACCTCGATTGGAGTTATCCGCCCGATGAGGATGATGACTGACGCTCACATTTGCGCCACGTTCGCTCGTGTGGAGGCTTACGGCTTTTCTGCGGATCACTTGCCCCGCGTTAAAAGCCGCCCACACGGCGCAACTGTGCGTCTCCTGCGGCAAGGCATAATATGTACAAATTTTGCGAAAAATCGCCGTTTTTATTCTGTAGGTTTAGCCGCTTGATAAGTGCGAAAAAGTATGGTAACATACATACTACCGAAAGGCAAACAGCCTGCGGAAAACAACGAAATTGGAGGAAAACGATTATGAAATGGGAACAGATCACAACAATGGAGCATCTTGAAATGAACGGATGCAGCACACAGGGTGCGGTGCTAAAGTACGGCGAAAGGGTTCTGGTCTGCGGACTGACATACAAGGGCTTCGAGGCGGCGGTTTACGAGTTCATTGAGGATGAAGAAGAAACCGGGCTGAGCTACATCGAGTGCAGACTGAACCTGAGAACAACAAGCCCTACGCCTTTTGACGACGGCGGCGACGCAATGAAATGGTGCTTCGAGCATCTGAACGACTAAGAAAAAGAGGGGCTGAAATACGCCCTCTTCCCCTTGTGTTTACCGATTCCCTTTTCTTTGCATAGTTTGCCCTTGAGGGAATCGGCGGCAAACAAGGGCAAATTTGGGGTTATGTGGAAGTCTTGCTTGACGGTGTACATTACACAATTAGGATTGCCGTTTTTCCCCTATTTTTCTGTAGTTTTAGCCGCATGCTAAGTGCTGAACAGTATGGTAATATAGGTACAACGCAAGGGAAAAGCCTAAGCGAAAAATAAACTTTTTGGAGGAAAAACAAATGAAATTCTTAAGACCTGACGCACACATGATCATAGGCTACAGACCAACGGACATGAACGACCACGAAAACGAAAGATCAGCAGTTGAGCTTGCACTGCCGAATGGATTTTCCGACAAGGCAAAAGCCTGCTGGGAATATTTCGAGGGCACGGCATTCATTTTCGATTACA
>UQXS01000154.1 GCA_900545125.1 uncultured Ruminococcus sp. | reverse complement strand
AATAATAATTTTAACCCCGATTCTGCTTCCAGTTTCGGGGTTTTTGGACAGACTGAAACGCACACCCGTGGATGTGCGTTTTGGTATCGGATTATTAGAATATAGTGAGATCATCAACAAGACCTAAAAGTTTTTTCTGAACGGCAAGGGCATCATTGTTTGTGAGACCGTTACCGGGTGTGGAAATATCTGCGTTGTATTTTCCCTGCGGTGTAAGAATGTATTGATCGGGATTGCCGACAGCCTGCATGATAGATACGGCATCGGCGATAGAAAGCTCTCCGTCGTTATTTGCATCACCTATTACCACATCGAAATATTCGATAGATTCATTGGCAATGCTTACACTTTCTGCATCGTAATAAGACAACTGACCGCACGTAATACCGGTTTTTTCGCCCAATTCAAATTCAAGCTCCATATATTCGGCGGCAGGAATTTCTTCGTCAAATACTATAACTTTTCTGTCTTTATTATCTTTGTCATCCATGATGCTGAATCCGATGTTCTTGGAGGTGAAAAATTCGGAAACCGTTTCTATTTCTTCTGCCGGGAAATCCGGGGATTTAGGCAGATAAATCATATTGGAGTACCAGTTTCCCTCGAATTGCACGCTTTTGAGATTGTCTTTCTTACAGCTTATAACTGATTTGATATCGTTTTCGGTGAGCAGATAATCAAGATCGGATGCAAATGTTACATTCTGATCGGGTCTTGTTGTTATATAGAAAACATAACCTTTGCTGTTGTTTTGTATCTGCGGTGCATAAAGTCTTGCCTCCGGGATAATTTCCCGAAGTTTATCCATATCAACAGGTACGGTCTGATCCTTTGAATATACAGCGATTTCAGGAGTTTCCTGCCATACTGCTTTTAATGTGTAGCTTTCTAAATCAAGCGTTTTGCTTGATTCTGCATCGTATTGCTTTGATGTTTCGAGCGGACAGAGAAGAAAATATTCGTCCAGTTCACTGCCGACTCTTTTTTTGAGGGAATCCATATATCCGGAAGCAATATCGCTGCCGACTACAAGGGTATCATAATTTTCGTGGATCTCCGGCAGATCATAAAGTATTACATCGTTTATGGTCGTATATTTTGAGCATCCGTTGAGACTGCTTCCGGGAGAATTGAATGTTCCGCTGCCAAAAGTATGATGATACTCGTAATTCTGGAATCCCTGATCTTCATAGGTCTCAGTTGATTCTTTTTCAAGATTACTGGGACTGAAATAAGATACCATTGAAATGGCTGCTAAAAAAGCAAGTGATTTTAACATAGGTCATTCTCCTTTCATTATTGAGGAAAGTTTTAGCGAAAGCATTCTGATGTATATTAGCTTACTATATACATTTATATATTTTTATATAGCTAATTACAAGACATTTTTGTGAAAAGTATTAAAGTTTGGAAAAATTCTCTATTATAAATAAAAAGTCAAATGAATGTTTGTCTAAAATTACAAGAAAAATAATTAATTATATTCCAAACTCCTTGACAATATAAAAAAAGCATGGTATAATGAATTTAACATCTTAAAGCTTTAAAGCAACACAGTAAATTGTTAGCAAGTATTCAGAGGAGAATTAAATATGAAAGAAGTTTCAAAATTAATGGATTTCAGAGCCGACATAAAGGTCGTAGACGCAACGCTTCGTGACGGAGGTCTCGTAAATGATTTCGGATTTTCCGATTCCTTTGTCAAGGATCTTTACAATGCCAATCTTCGTTCCGGCGTTGACTATATGGAATTCGGCTACAGAGCCGATAAAGAAATGTTCAGCGTTGATGATTTCGGTCCCTGCAAGTTCTGCGACGACGAATACCTATATTCCATTGTAGGAGAAAACAATACCGATCTTAAAATCGCTATTATGGCAGACGTTGGACGCTGCAATTACAAGCAGGATATCCATGACCGCAGCGAAAGTCCGGTTGATCTTATCCGTGTGGCTACCTATCTTCATCAGATACCAACAGCCGTTGATATGATAGAGGATGCAAAGAAAAAGGGCTACGAGGTAAGCTGTAATATCATGGCAATATCGACCGCACGTGAGTCGGATATAAGTGCTGCTCTTGATATTCTCGGCAGATCTTCCGTTGATGTTTTCTATATCGTTGACAGCTTCGGTTCACTCTATCCTGAGCAGATAGCAAGAATGGCTGATCTCTATGGTGAATTTGCGGCAAAGTACAATAAAAAGCTCGGAATCCATGCACATGACAATCAACATCTTGCCTTTGCCAATACTATCGAGGCAGTAGGCGACGGTGTAGACTGGCTTGACGCCACATATTCCGCAATGGGAAGAGGCGCCGGAAACTGTGCTATGGAACTGCTTCTCGGCTTCCTCAAAAATCCTAAATATAATATTTACCCCGTTCTTCAGTTCATTGAAAAACATATGAATAAGCTTAAAGAGGGCGGCGCAGTATGGGGATATGACCTCCAGTACCTTATGACTGGTCTCCTCAATCAGCACCCGAGAACGGCTATCCAGTTCACCAAAGATGGCAGAAATGATTACTCTGAGTTCTATAAGGAGATAATTTCACAGGAATAACTGATTCAGGCAGCACCGCACGTGTACGGATTATACCGTTGTGCGGTGTTTGTTATTAACAAATATTTTGGAATTATGATAGAAATATGAAATATCAGAAAAGGACTTGATTTTCTCAGGCGTATAGTGTTATAATATACTTATCAACAGAAATAAGTCAGGAGGATAAATATGGATTATATCGGCGAAAAATGCCCGGTATGCAATAAGGAATTTACCGGCGACGATGATATTGTAGTCTGCCCTGAATGCGGTGCGCCTCATCACAGAGAATGCTATAAGCTTGAAAATAAATGTGCTTATGCCGATCGGCATGAAAACGGTTTTAAGTGGAAGCGCACTCCGGCAGAGGGGGAAAATGGTGCTTCCGACGAACGGTCAGTTATCTGTCCGGTATGTCATTCACGCAATTCTGCCACGGTGAATTTTTGCAGCAACTGCGGAAGCAGACTGCATCCGGCAGAACGTGACGGCGGTCAGGCTCAGGCAGGATACGGCAGCTTTCAGGGACAGGGAACATATCAGGGGCAGCAGGGAATGTACCGCACCGGCGACGGGCGTACCGATATGGAGTCGGTGCTGACTTATCTTGGATTTGATCCAAATGAGGATATGGGTGAAGGTTCTACCCTTAAAGATGTTTCAAGCTTTGTAGGCAGCAACACGCTCTATTATATACCGATTTTCAAGAGAATGAAGGATTTCGGCACAAAAATATCGTTCAATCTCAGCTGCCTTATTTTTCCGCATCTTTATTTTGCAAACAGAAGGATGTGGTTCTGGGCAATACTTGCAACGATCGCAAGCATTATATGCAGTCTCCCGAATATGCTTGTCACTGTCGCTGATATGATAAGCAGCGGCGTGATTGATATGGCAGGAACAGACGCTGTTGTCAGCTTTGTAAGCGATCATAAAGACGACCTTATTTATTTCGGAAGCATATTGGGAACAGCATCATGGGTCGTCAATTTTGCCTGCTGTATTTTCGGAAACTGGCTGTACTACCGGCATTCGCTCCGTTCGCTGAAAAAGCTGAAAGAACGTGGAATAGACGGAACTTCAAATCCTGCCGTTGTTATGTCGGCAGGCGGTTCAAAGCCTGTAAATATGATTATTGTAATGCTTATAATGGGCGTTATCGGCAGTGTATTCATAGCAGGATTTATTTCTTATCCGCAATTGCTTAATATTTTTGTATTATAAGCAGTATCTGAGCTTCTGTGCGAAAAGTACAGAAGCTTTTTAAATTTATTTTTGCTATTGACATTTAATGCGCCAAATGGTAAAATTATAGTGAGATATACGGTACATTGCATTGAAATTAAATGTACCGTAAAGAAAGAGAGGGAAATATCATGAAAAAATTACTGAGAGCTGCTGCGGCAGTCTCGGCTGCCGCATTGACGCTGACTTTTACCGTTCCTGCCGCTTCGGTGAAAAAAGATACGCAGATGAATGCTAATGCCGCTGTCGACGACTGCAGCGATGACTGGCTTCACGCTAAAGGAAGCCGTCTCTACGACAAAAACGGCAACGAAGTATGGCTCACCGGTGCAAACTGGTTCGGTCTCAACTGCAACGAGGCGGTTCCGCATTATCTCTGGCAGGCTGATATTGACGCTACGCTCAGTGAGATAGCCGACAGGGGAATCAATGTTATCCGTTTTCCGATTTCCACGGAACTTATACTTTCATGGATGAACGGAACACCTAATCCGGTAAGCAGTCTTACCGCAAATACCGACCCGAATTACTATATCAATCCTGATTTCTGCGAAGCTGACGGAAAAACGCTGAAAAATTCCATGGAGATCTTCGATATCATCATTCAGAAATGCAAAAAATACGGACTGAAAGCATTTGTTGATATCCACAGTCCGCACACAGACAACTCAGGTCATAACTATAATCTTTGGTACGGCAAGGAAACAGGCGACGGAACTATGGTCACTACCGAGATCTGGCAGGATACGCTCGTATGGCTTGCAGATAAGTATAAAAACGACGATACACTTATTGCTTTCGATCTGAAAAACGAACCACACGGAAAAGGTCAGGAGGGAGATCTTGCCGCAAAATGGGACGGTTCTACAGATGAGAATA
This sequence comes from uncultured Ruminococcus sp., assembly GCA_900545125.1. Taxonomy (GTDB): domain Bacteria; phylum Bacillota; class Clostridia; order Oscillospirales; family Ruminococcaceae; genus Ruminococcus. Next base: position 1,045 of record UQXS01000154.1, on the reverse strand, counting down.
ACTGGGCATATGCCGCTACAAACTGTGCTGATGCTATCCTTGACGTAAATCCCAACGTTCTTATCCTTATCGAGGGCGTAGAACAGTCTATGAGCGGTGCTCAGGCAGGCGATTACTGGGGTATGCCGGACAGAGAGACAAATTCCCCGTATATCGGCGCATGGTGGGGCGGAAACTTCCGTGGAGCAAGAGAATACCCTATCGAGCCGAAGCACGGAACAAGTCAGATAGTTTATTCTCCCCACGACTACGGTCCGTCAGTTTATGCTCAGAAGTGGTTTGACAAGGATTTTACCGAGCAGACGCTTCTTGACGACTACTGGTACGATACATGGGCATATATCAACAAGGAAGATATCGCTCCCGAACTTATCGGCGAATGGGGCGGTCATATGGAAGGCGACAACCTTAAATGGATGCTGCTTCTCCGTGATTATATGATAAAGAATCACATAAATCATACATTCTGGTGTCTTAACACTAACTCCGGTGATACAGGCGGACTCTGGGACGGTCTTAGTTTCAGCGGCACTTCCGGTACTGAGATCGACTGGAATGAAGAAAAATATGAAATGTTCGAGGAAGCTCTCTGGCAGACGCAGAAGACCGGAAAGTACATCGGTCTCGATCATCAGATCCCTCTTGGAAAGAACGGACTTTCACTGAATGAATTCTACTCTTCCTATTCTTCAACAGAGGGAAGCAATCTGGACGGAGGCACAAAGTCGCAGGGAAATACAGATCCCATTGTTCCTCCAACCGATCCGTCAACAAAGCCGTCTGAACCGGATGATGACGTTGTATACGGCGATGCTGACTGCGACGGCAATGTGTATCTTAACGATGCAGTGCTTATTATGCAGGCTGTAGGAAGTCCGGACGTATACGGAGTAGGTGGCAGCGCCAAGGAAGCTCTGACGAAGCAGGGACTTACAAACGGCGACGTTTACGATCCCGGAACAGGACTCACCAATATGGATGCACTTTCTATTCAGAAATATCTGCTTAAAATGCTCGATAAACTGCCGGAATTATCATAATTACC
>UQXS01000153.1 GCA_900545125.1 uncultured Ruminococcus sp. | reverse complement strand
CAACTGCCGCTGATTTTTGACAACCTTTATAGGTTAGTGCGTATGGGAATACATCCCCCTTTGGAAAACCATTATTTATTATTTTTAAAATTAGTTATATTGTCTTGACGAAAAATATATAATGTTGTATAATGAAAATGTATTCACATTCTTTTTGTGGAATAATATAAAGATAATCTGGAGAAAACAATGAAACGTAAAATTAAAAAAACAATTGCGGCTGCTATTTCAGTACTGATGCTGTCTGCATCAGCATCATGTACATCGAATGTCAACCGTGCAGACAATGCTAACAATGAAAACAATGATGTTTTCAATTCCGTTTCAAGATACGACGGAAATATTCCGACGACAGGAGATCCGGAATCAGGTGACACTCCTATCTCCACAACCGTAACAACTGCGTCAACTACGCAGACTACTACCACGACGACTACAGTTCCGTCCGTGGCAAAGGGAAATCTCTATGATTCCAACGGCGATCTGCTGATGTCCGGCAGACGTGACGAAACCGGAAAGGAAGTTCGTTTTTCATCCGAAAATCAGGGATATAAAATAGCTTTCGGAAATATTCTCAGCGAAACTTCCGGTGGCTTTGATAGTACCTTTGATGATATCCTGCGAAAAGACAATCCCTCAGCCGTAAACGGCGACCCTGATGTAGGACAATCCATACAGCTTACCCTTGATGCAGATGTTCAGAATGCCATTTATCAGTATATGCAGAATAACAATATTGTAGGATCGGCAGTTGTTATGAGAAACGACGGCTCAATACTTGCCGAAGTATCGTATCCGTCCTACGACCCTGACCTGCTGAATTCCGACCCGAACTACATCAATACTCTCCCCGGAGGTGCCTGCGTGAATAAGGCTTTCCAGAATGCTACTCCCGGTTCCTGCTTTAAGATAATGTCCGAAGTCCTTTGCGACAAACACGGAATTACCTCCCTTTATGACGACGGAACATGGACGGACGACGGCTCTACTATCGTAAACTGGGATCATGATACCGGATATTATCCGATTCCGGAACGCACTCTTAATGCGGCATTCGTAAATTCCAGCAATATATTTTTTGCAAAGGCATTCCAGCAAATGGGCACGCAGACTGTTCTTGATGATCTGGGCACTATATTCAATTTTGGTCCCGGATACGAGATATGGTGTGATTTTGGCTCACTGGAAAACAATATAGAGATCTACTGCAACGACGATCTGAGACGAAGTGCTTTCGGGCAGTCATATGTCCGCACTTGTCCGCTGTACCTTGCCGCTCTGGGCAGGGAAGCTGTTTTCGGAGATATGGTAAAGCCCTTTGTTGTGAGAAATATAGTCGATACCAATGACTTTTACACTGTACTTGAACAAGGAAGTACTCCGTTTGAAGTTATCGGATCTATTCCGCAGGAATACAGGCAGAATCTTCTTAACGGCATGAACGGAGTTGCTTCAAATCTGGGTATCTATGTTCCCGAAGGATATCAGCTTTACGCCAAGACCGGAACTGCCGAGACAGGCGCAGGAGATTATCTCTACATAACAGGCTGCGTAAAGAATATCAACGACAACGGAAGCTGTATCGGTGCAGCAAGCGACTACAGCGACTACAGAGCTGCCGGAGGTTCGTATACTATCGTTATGCAGATACAGAACCCTAAGGATCATAATTTCAGCTTTGCAAGCGAATCGGCTTACTACTATAAAGGAATAATTGATATTGTTTTTAGTTACTAATACTAATTCCCCGCATATGCGGGGAATTTTTATGCCGAAAAACTAAGGAACACCCAAAGACTGTATGTAGAACTTTGCCCACACTCTACCCAGAGACACTGCCAAAGGGAGATTATCCCTTTGGCATCCCGATATCAGTTAAAAAGTACTTTTTCTACACTCTGACCGCTCTGATTAATTCAGAGCGATTTTTTATAAAAGCAAGAAAATATAAGAAAAAAAGCGAAATAAGATGATAACATTAAAAAAATCCATAATCAACCCCTAAATCGTCTTTAGATTATATTTGAAGTTCGACTGAACTTGTGATATAATCATATTATCGTCAGAAAGGAGGAAACGACCATGCATCAGGTAATTCCCGGTACTACGCTTAAATATTCGGAATCCGCAAGAAACGAAGCATTTTCACTTGTTTCACCTGTTCTTGAAGCTACGGGCGGACTCACGCTTTCCCAGCTTGCCAAACTTACCGGTCTGGAAGGTACTACTATCCAGAACTGGATAAAACGTGGGTGGGTAGCATCAGCGAAAAGCAAGAAATATTCCGAAAAACAAGTTGTGAGAATCCTGCTTATAAATATGCTTCGTGGGGCAATGAAACTGGATGATATAGCAAAACTCATGTGTTTTGTAAACGGCGATGTAGAAGATACTTCCGATGATATTATTTCCGATATACATTTGTATAATATGCTGTGCAGAATAATCTTTACAGCGGAGGAACAAGGCACTTTTGATCCGGTACAGATAGGGAAAATAATAGAAGAGGAACATTCTGCAAACAGAAAATACATAACCGATCCCTTAAAACTCAGCCAAGCGGTATATGTCATGGTACTGGCATACAGAAGCGGCTATTTAAAGGCAGAAATGGAAAAAAAGCTTTCCGAAATGAATATACTTAAAGGAGAATAAAAATGGCAATTAACATCAGGGAACTGCATCAGAACAGCTCCGGGAAAAAAGAATTCAAAGGAGTAAAATGGCTCGTGATAGCAGCTGCTGCTCTTTTCATTGCGGCAAATTCATTTACTATCGTACCTGCCGGAAACACCGGCGTTGTACTCACGCTCGGAGAAGTTTCCGACAAGGGTCTTGATGCGGGATTTCATCTGAAAGTACCGTTTATCCAGAAAGTTCAGGATATGTCAAACAAAATTCAGGTGTACGAAACTCCGGCATCCGCTGTTTCAAAGGATCTCCAGACCGTAAGCAGCAAAATTGCTGTGAACTACAAGCTGGTTTCTGACAACAGCCCGAAGATGTACGAACAGGTCGGAGCAGAATATCAGACTATACTTATAGCACCTGTTGTTCAGGAATGTATGAAATCCGCTACGGCAAAATATACTGCCGAAGAGCTTATCACAGAACGTGCCGCTGTAGGCGAAGAAGTAAAAGCAAGTCTCGACAACAAACTGAACGCATACGGTATTTATATAGAGAAGTTCAACATTGTGAACTTTGACTTTTCCGAAGAATTCAACAGTGCGATCGAAGCTAAACAGGTCGCCGAGCAGAATCTTCTCAAGACAAAGACCGAACAGCAGCAGGCTATAGAAATAGCCAATGCTGAAGCCAAAAAGAAAACAATTTCCGCAGATGCTCAGGCTCAGGCAACGCTTACCGAAGCTCAGGCTCAGGCAGAAGCCAACAAGCTTCTTGAAGAGTCGCTGACAGAAAAGGTAATCGCATACGAACAGATCCAGAAGTGGAACGGAGTTATGCCGAAAGTTACCGGAAGCGACAGCGGACTTCTTATCAATATGGATATTGACGACAGTTCTGCCGTACAGAATCCGACTCAGCCGCCAGACGAAAATGAAGGTTGATAAGCTCATCATGTCATGATAAACGGAAATTACGCATATAAACAATATAACGGGGTTTTTGGGGAAAAACTCCGTTTGACACTTTTGAAAATAAATATGAAGATAATATCAGCAATAGTAAAACTGGCTGCTTGTTTATTTTTTCCGGAAGTAATAGATGTTATAGAAACGGCTCAGAAAGAAAAGAATACCGGATGTAACAACCTCGGTCATGTAGAAGTTCTTCATCAGGAAATCGACCGAAAAAAATCAATTGAGAAAAGAATTGAAGCGCAGCGCCGTGAACGCTGGGAAAACGGAAAGAATAACGGAAAAATGGACGATATATAAGACAGCACCGTACAATCTTTGTACGGTGTTTTTTGCACATTTTTGTTTACCATATTTATTAATACATGATTTAGAAATATTGAAAAAGTATTGATTATGAACTAAATATGAACAGATTATAACTTCACGAACCTATATTAATTTTATATACTTATAGTATATTTATTTTTGTATAATTCGACTAATGGTATTGTGCAATATGCTGAATATTTACTTATTTTCTTGCTGAAACCATTGAATTCTGGTATTATGTAATCAGAAAAGAAATACAAACAGTAATCAATAAAAACAAAAATTTATATGATTACTTAAATAAAAAAGGAGTTGTCTTTATGAAAAATATGTTTAAAAAAATGGTTTCAATGGTTTCTGCAATGGTGATCACATTTGGCTGCTCGATCAGCATTATTAAAAACACAAATAATACTTCTGTAACAGCAATGGCTGCCAGCGAATCCGAATACACTGAACTTATAGAAGATATGGCTGTAAAGTTTAATGAAGCAAGAGAAGAACTCGGACTGGAACCGCTCTACATTGTTCCCTATCTCAACGATATTGCTCAGATCCGTGCAGAAGAACAACCTACAGCATATTCTCACTATCGTCCTGACGGTTCATTCTTCGATACAGTTATTGACGTTGATATCGTTGATTATAAGACATCCGGTGAAATCCTTGCAAGAGGCAGTTCCGATGTAGACGCTATATTCACTGCATGGAAAAACTCTCCCAAGCACTGGGCAAATATCACAAAGCCAGCTGCAACACACGTTGGCATTGGTCTTATATACGATCCTAACAGCGAAGGCGGCTGGTACTGGTCAGCTATTTTTGTAGGTATGTGGGAAGATAGTGCTCCCCTCGACGGACAGAGAATGCCCAGCGCAGGCGCCCCTACAATAAATGACAACGTTATTCACCCAGATGATGAATTATTACTCGGTGATGTCACCGGAGACGGAATCATTTCTCCAAGCGACGCAACTTATGCACTCATTGCCTATACGAACATCAGCTCCGGCATGGACTCAGGACTGACAGAAGCTCAGATAGCAGCAGCTGACGTTAACGGCGATGGTGTACTTACAGGAAGCGATGCTACAATGATACTTAACTATGCTAATCAACTGTCATCCGGCTTGACACCTGAATGGAACTAATGCTAATTCCAACTCCCCCATAAATACTTGAACTGCACCCCTTCTCAGAGGTGCAGTTCGTTTTTTATACCGTATAACCTTGTGCTCTGAATTCGTCGATCGCCTGACCGAGAATTTCTGCATTTGTTGATGATACAGAATGAAGAAGAAGAATTTCTCCGCCATGAGCAGATTCTTTCAGCTTTTTCAATCCCTCTGCTGGATCAGGCTGACTGTCAGTTTTCCAGTCAACGTATGCAAAGCTCCAGAAAAGAGTTTTATATCCGCATTTCTGAACCGTCTCAAGGGACTGCTCGGAATATTCTCCGCATGGACAGCGGAAATACTGCATCTGATATCCATAATTATTCATTACAAAATCGTGAAGCGACATTATTTCTTTTTCAGCCTCAGCTTCCTCAAGCAGTGCCTTCTTTTCAAGCTCCTCCGCCTGCGTTCCGACACAGCCGGAACAGTAGTACACATCACTGATAGACATGGTATAGGAATGGGATGCCTCCCACAATGCTTTTGCGTAGGACAGGAACGAGTCGCTGTCCTGCGGATTATGATAATAGGTATAGACATTGGCCATCGACATGATTTGTGGCACATTGGAATAGGGAGAAACGGCATGGCCGTCTCCGTCTACCGCCTGAATCTTTACGTTGCGAAAGCTGCCAATGGTCCAGGTAGA
>UQXS01000152.1 GCA_900545125.1 uncultured Ruminococcus sp. | reverse complement strand
TTCCAAAGGGAATGTACTTCCCTTTGGCAGGGGGTCAGGGGGACGGAGTCCCCCTTTATAAACACAAATAAAAATAACTGCTGTTACCGTGGGACGGATTTCGATTTTTCTTGACATTCCTGAAAAAAACGGGTATAATAAAATTATAATAAAATATGGAGGGATAATATGATAAAAAAATTAATCACAGGATTTTCTATCATGATCGGCTCTGCGATGATTCTGTTCGGCGGCGCACTGACAGTAAACGCTGTTACTGTTGACGATGTATGGAATGAAGCACGTGCTTACGGCTGGCCTGAAGAAATGATTCAGGATTACTATAATCTTGCCCGTGCAGAATATACCGACGAAAGTGACTGGAACGACGAAAATCTCCAGAAAGCTATTGACGCAATACACGAGAATGGGCAATACTGTATTACGACCGGTCCACAGGTGACTCAGCCGGTTGTTACTACTACCACTACTGCTTCTGCTGATCCGGATGTTCTCGGCACTTCCGCACCGGAAAATACCGACCCGCCTGTAACTCTTACCATGCCGGACGGAACAGCAATTTCCCGCATAAGCAAAAAGGAATTTATTGCTCTTTCTTATGATGCCAAGCAAGCATATATCGCAACTTTTCCACCAGATCAGCAGCAATTCATTCTTGACAATCTTTCTCCTGAAGAGCGAAGAAGTATGCTCAAGCAGCTTCCCATGGACAAAAAGCTCGAAACCATAGACGGAATGGCAGATGTCATGGATGAATTCGGTATAAACCTTACCGTTAAGGACATAGATGACAATACGGTAAAACTGGCTCTTCATGACGATAAAGGCACACTCATCGGTCAGTCAACTATCGGCAGCGATATCGTAGAAAACACAGGCTACGACCGACGCTGGGTATTTGCAGCAGCCGGAGGTCTTTTCGTTATCGCTATTGCCGGAATAATTATTGTATCCCGAAGATATCCGTCAAAGGAACGTGAAGCAAATGAAAAAAAATAAATCAAATCACGGAACTCTTCTGATTCATATTGCCACACCTTTCATCATGTTCGCTATGTGCATGGGACTTATCATGATTGCTCTCATAGTTCCTTCGGACAAGCTGCAAAGATACAAAGGTCTGGTATTTATGGATGAATTAAAGATAGACCCTGAAAATGCAGAATCCGGTCTGAAAATAAAAGACAATGCAATCAACAGTGATGATAATAATTATTCCTCCGACAAGGGCGAAATTATACGTCCGGCATTTGGTGAACATTACGCCGATCTTAGCTGCGACGCTTTTGAAACCACTGTTCCAGTCTACTGGGGAAGTGATATCGATCTCTTTGAAATCGGAGCTTGTCAGGCATCAAGTTCGTCTGTATTCGGAGATCCCGGAAATTCAGTTGTAAGCGCTCATGTAAATACTTTCTTTGCAGAACTCGACAAGCTCGGAACCGGAGATATTATTACTGTAAAAACCAATTACGGCAAATTCATCTATACAGTCCGTGAGACCATCTCCTTCAAAGACAGTGAAAAGAAATACGTTCGCCCTACCGACGATACACGCCTGACGCTTTATACCTGCACAAAAGATATCTTTGGTGCTTCTGACCAGAGAATAGGCGTTATCTGCGATCTTACCGAAACAAAATACTACAATGCTGAGGAGGCTGAATGATATGAAAAAACTAAGCGCATACATTCCTTCTCTGCTGATTTCTATACTTCTGGTCATTCTGATGATATGCAGTATCGGCATTATAATCGCTGATATTAATTTTAATGCCGACAGAACCATTACACTCTCGGAAAAGAAAGATATCTCGGACAAGACATCTGCTCATCTTAACAGTAAATTCAGAGAAAGTTCGGGAGCTTCGGGAATTCCAGCAGATATTTATCTAAAAAATCTGGATAAAAAATATATACAATCTGTAATAAACGTATATATAAACAACGGCTACGATACCCTTAAATCCGGCAAAAAAATGGATGTTGAAATTCCAAAAAATACAGAAATGGAAAAGGATCTTGACGATTTCTTCAATAAAATGGCTGACGAAACCGGTTACGAAAAAAATGACGATTTCTATACCAAGCTGGAAAATACGAAAAAAGATGCCTATAAGATCATCGGAGAAAGCTGCGATATCTACAAATTTTCCTCCCTTGAAAAGCACGGCGTTCTTGCACCGGTATCCAGAATATACAAAATGCGTCCGCTGCTTACATTTGCTTCTGTCGGCGGAGCAGCACTGATGATTCTCTTCCTGATTTTCATAAACCGAAAAGAAAAGAAAACTGTTCTCTACTGGACGGGAATTTCAGCAGCTATCGCCGGAACTATCGGCATGGTGCCAAGCATATATCTTCTTTCTACCGATTACTTCAACGCTTTTTCTATCAAACAACCACAGATATTCGCTGCTTACACAGGTGCAATGTTCAAGCTCACTGAAGCGTTCATGGCAGCCAGTATTGCCGTTTGTGCAATAGGAATTACTATGGTCGTACTCTATGTGGTTATTGGCTGTCATAAGCCTGTACTTCATGAAACTGCAGAAAAAAATCCGCAGGAAAATACAGAACAATAATTAAACATCCTCGGAAACCGGAGAAATACCGGTTTCCGAGGATGTCTATTTTTATCCCTCGCTGCCGGATGATACAGTCATTCCGGCATTTGCCAGAATGGAGATCTGACCGTCAACAAGACATATCTTAGCTTTATCCCCACGGGTAAGCTGCGATGTTACTATAAGATGAGCAAGTTTCGTTTCAATCAGCTCCGTTACCCTGCGCTTTATAGGCCGTGCCCCGTACTTTTCAGTTCCGGCTGCCGATGCTACCGCTTTAACCACCTCCGGAGTATACGTAAGACTTATCCCTATGCTTTCTGCTCTTTCACGCAAATCTTCAAGTGCAATCCGGCTTATCTCACCTATATTATCACTTGAAAGAGGACTAAATACAATTATTTCGTCTATCCTGTTGATAAACTCAGGTGTGAAATGCTCCCGGACACACCTTTGTACAATATCTTCATCCGCTTTTCGTCCGCTGCCCGAAAATCCAAGTGCAGAACTTCCCGACTGCTTTCCTGCACCGATATTTGTAGTCATAATTATAATGCAGCTCCGGAAGCTCACTCGCCGCATGGTTGAATCTGTAAGAATTCCGTCATCAAGTATCTGTAGAAGAATGTTAAGAACCTCCATATCCGCCTTTTCAATCTCATCAAAAAGTATCAGCGAATATGGATTTCTGCGCACTCGCTCACAAAGATTTCCGCTGCTGTCCTCGTATCCGGCATAACCGGGAGGCGCTCCGATAAGCTTGGATACGGAATGTTTTTCCATATATTCCGACATATCTATGCGTATCAGACTTGTTTCCGACCCGAAAAGGCATTCCGACAAAGCACGTGCCAGTTCGGTTTTTCCGACTCCGGTGGGACCTGCAAACAAAAACGAAGCCATCGGACGTCTTTCGTCACGGAGTCCGGATTTTGCACGGCACACGGCATCCGTAACCTTACTGACAGCATATTGATGACCGATAACACGCTGAGACAACTGCGTTTCAAGCAGTGAGAGCTGCTTTTCTTCTTCCACACTGATTTTATTCAGTGGAATTCCGGTACGAAGATTTATTACAGAAATAAGATCTTCTTCCGTTACCTGCGGTTTACCGCTGCCACAAATGACTTTTCCAAGAGTACTCAGCCGTATCTCTTTATCCTTTGACGTAATAAAGTCGGAATCTTCCGTAATGATGCCCGAATTACAGCGTATCTTTGCACAAGCGCAGGCTTCATCCAGCAGATCTATAGCCTTATCCGGGAGACATCTGTCGGTAACGTATCTGACCGAAAGATCAACAGTCATTTCCGCTATCTCACTGCCTATCTCTACTTGATGGAAAGATTCGTAATTGCTTTTAAGACCGTTAATGATCCGGATACAGCTTTTTTTATCCGGCTCGTTTACATGAACAGGCTGGAATCGGCGTTCAAGAGCAGAATCCTTTTCAATGGTCTTTTTATACTCATCAAAAGTAGTCGCTCCGATAACCTGAAGTTCACCACGTGCCAGACGTGGCTTCATGATATTTGCGGCATCTATCGCTCCCTCGGCAGCTCCTGCACCTACGATGGTATGAATCTCATCAATAAACAGAATGATATTGCCGGCGTTTACCGCCTCCTCAATGCAAGCCTTAATGCGTTCCTCAAAATCACCACGGTATTTTGCCCCCGAAAGCAGAGCTGTAAGATCAAGCGAAAAAATAAACCGGTTTTTCAGCGAATCAGGAACAAGGTTACGCACAAAAAGTTCTGCTACGCCCTCTACTATAGCTGTCTTTCCAACGCCTGCCTCGCCGATGAGACATGGATTATTTTTCGTCCGGCGTGCAAGAACCTGCATAACACGTTCGATTTCCCGGCTTCGTCCAATAAGCGGATCATTCTTTTTAATGGCTGACATATCAGTTATATTCCTGCCATATCTGAACAGATTAGGCAAATGAGAAGCTTTAGGTTTTAGGGATTCATAAAGTTCCCCTATAACTTCCGGTGAATCTATCATATTCAGTCCCTGACAAATTCCTGCCTGATCTCCGCCTATCTTTCTGATAACCGTACACGCACTGCATGATGATTCTTTCATAATGGCAGCAAGTATATGTTCCGGCGATGCCTGTTTTTTCTTGTCTTTAAGCGCAATCGAACAAGCAGTTTCCAGGATTTTTCTTGAAGCAGTAGTAAAATAACGCTGGTTAAGTATTGAAGGTGCTCCTTGACCTACGAGATCAATGATTGCTCTCCGGATATCGTCATATGAAACTCCGTTTTCTGTCAGTATATCTGACGCTTTTGAAGAGACTTCCCTCGACATAGCCAGCAGAATATGCTCACTGCCTATATAGGTATGACCCAGTTCAGATGCCTGCCGTACTGCTTCTTCAATAATCTTTACCGACTTCCTGTTAAATTTGTCTGTGTTTATCATATGCTCTCTCCTTATAAGTCTTTGTATATAATATTATGCCACATCAGCAGTGCGATAACAGTCGAAACGAATGATACAAAAAATTTTTGTAACACTTTTTTCGCCATAGCATACTATGTACTATGAAGCGAAAACAAAAACGCTTCAAATACATCTTTTAAGGAGTTGTTCTTTATGTGTAATTCAAACTTTGGCTGTGGAAATAACTGGTGCCTTATTCTGGTGATCCTTCTCTTCGTAATCCTCTTCGCAAACGGCGGCTGTGGCTGCGGATGCGGCAACGACAACAACTGCGGATGCGGCAACAACAACGACTGCGGCTGCGGATGCTGATCTGCCCATAAAAAACAGCTCTGTACCTCGGTACAGAGCTTACATATTTTATTTAGCCAGCTGGACGGTCTTGTTTCTCCTGTTTGTCAGTACAGGGTCAGCATCCTGAGTTACACACTCAGCAGTGACCGTTACTCTGGCTATACTGCCGTCTGACGGCACTGCATACATAGAACGCATAAGAATTTTTTCCAGAATAGACCGCAGACCTCTGGCACCTGTTTTCTGAGAAATCGCCTTTTTTGCAATCTCAATCAAAGCGTCATCCTGGATCTCCAGTTCTACATCGTCATAAGCAAAAAGCTTCTTATACTGCTTGATAAGCGCATTTCTCGGCTCTGTGAGAATTCTTACAAGTGAATTCTCATCAAGAGCTTCAAGAACAGAAATAACCGGCAGCCTGCCGACAAATTCCGGAACCATTCCGAACTTTACAAGATCTTTCGGAATCACTTTCTTGAAGATATTGTCCATTTCTTCCTTGTGGGACTTAAGTTCTCCGCCGAAACCGATA
>UQXS01000151.1 GCA_900545125.1 uncultured Ruminococcus sp. | reverse complement strand
CGGTGTTTGTATTGGTATTAATGGAGATATTTGCTCCGCTTGCAGAGCTTCCGCCTTCGACATCAAGGAGATACGTATTCTGATCGCCGAGATATGACCATATCTCATAATAATTATAACCCTTGTGCTTCAGTCTCCATGTATTATGAGCTGAAGCTCCGTCTGCTCCCCACTGCTGAACATTTGCTCCTGCCTCGGCTCTGGCTTCTGCAACTTCCAGATAAAGACCGCTGTTCACGTTTTTCAGGCGGTATGCCTTGCTGGTATCCAGACTGCTTGGTTCTCGTGTCATGCCGGTAAGACCTGCCATAAGTTCGGCGATCTTCTGTGCTCCCTGCTTGCTCTGGTGGAGATCATCATCTGCGCCATAGTACGGAGTCATGCCGTCATAACCAAGAGAAAGTCCGAAGTTCTGCCATTCCGTGAAGAGATCAACGACTTTTACATTCTGTTCCGTACCGATCTGGTCAAGCTGACCGCCGAACCAGCGTCCGCCGAGAAGAGGATTTCTGTTAAGATCAGAATGTCTGCCCTGCTGCTTTACAAGAATGACTTCCATTCCCTTTGCTTTTGTCTTTTTTACCATATCGGTAACGGTATTGTAGTATTCTTCCGCATTGGAATAATTGGTATCGTTTATGCCGATAGATATAATATAAATATCGCCCGATTTGCCGTAAGTTTCAATAGGAGCGAACTGTCCGGCATCAACAAAACCTTTGGCGTACTGACCGCTGGCAGCCATATTCCGGACGATGAATCCCTTTGACGAGGCGTAGCTTCCGAAAAACTGTCCCCAGCCGTGCTGAGCGGTATCAGCAGTATTATAATAGTTGGCAACCGTTGAATCGCCGCAAAGCCATACCGTAGGATTTGTGGTTCCGGTGTCGTTGAGCTGCGTTATTTCAATAGCACTGAGAGAGAAAGCTGTATTTGCTCTTCCCTCTACTGCCTGAATATTCAGCTGACCGTCCGTAACGGGGATCTGGAACGTTTCCACGGCATTGTTTCCGGTCAGGTTCATAAGCTGGAGCATTCCCTCCGCCCTGATGCTTGTTCGTGAAGTATTTCCGGTAGTAACGGTAATCTCATATAATCCTTTCGGAAGATCTACATTAAAAGTATTGGCTGCGTCCGTTGTCTTGAACTGAACAGCATCACTGAGAGCACCGGATCCGGATGCGGCAACGTTAGCCACATTACCGGTATTTGCAAAGCCGTATCCCCTTCCGGAATTGTATCCGTCAGAAGCCGAAACGCCGACAAATCCTGATGCTGCTCCATTTCCGCCGAGATCAAACTTCCAGTTGGTATTCGCTGCTTCTGCTTCAAGACGGGATTCACAGCAGCTGCCTCCCGCTGCGCCTGAAACCGTCAGAGCCATTGCCAGCGACATAATCTCACTGACTATCTTTTTAAGTTTCATATATTAAAGCCTCCAATTCCATAAGTGCAGCACTGCATTATGATATGCCGCCCGCTATTTATCTGATTTAATTTTAACACAGTTTATTTTTAAAGTCAACAATCTGCTTATGTACTTTTAAATCTTTTTCAAAACATTTTTGTGCATTTTCTACAGACTATGTACTTTTGCATTCTTAAATATATTTTAAGGACACTATTCTGCATATCGCGAATAGATTATAAATAAAAATCAACGATTTACCGACAATATTATTGTACAAAAAATGATATTATAATAATGTTGAGCATACAAACAACACCGCACAAAGAACGTGCGGTACTCCCCTGAAAGAAAGGCAGGATTAATATGAATATTTCGGAAGCTGTCTCTGACAGAATTCTTGAACTCTGCAAAGCAAATGGTATAACGGTAAATAAGCTTTCAACTCTCTCCGGTGTTACGCAGTCAACCGTAAACGACATAGTAAACCGCAAAACACGGAACATAGGAATAATTACTATAAAAAAGCTTTGTGACGGATTTGGCATCTCTATAACCGAATTCTTTAACACGACCACTTTCTGTCATCTTGAACAGGAACTTTATTAAAGGAGACACAATGGCTGACCCGAAAAATGTTCATATCAAACACCGTTCAAGAATGAAACAAAAATTTCTTGAAAACGGCGGTGAAAATTATCATCCTCACCAACTGCTTGAAATGCTTCTTTTCTATACAATTCCCAGAAAAGACACTAACCCTGCGGCACATAATCTTCTTGACCGTTTCAACGGTCTTGGCGGCGTTCTCGATGCAGATATCGCCGATCTTGAAAAAGCCGATGATATAGGTCCTGTAAGTGCCTGCTTTATCAGAGCTATCGGTGAGATCTGCCGCAGATATTCTCTGGTATCTTCCGAACGGATATGTTTTTCATCCACCAAAAGTCTCAAAAAATATTTTGCCGGAAATCCTCCTGATTCTCCCTCCGATTCTCTTCTTATAATTTCCGTCAACTCCCAGCTTGAACTAATACACACTGAAAGTCTTGGTCTCGATGAAATTACGGATAATCCTTCTGCCGCAAGACTTATTGCACAGATTATTCTCAAAGGCGGTTCTGAACGTATTGCCGCCGGTATATTTCATCTCTGCTCCCCGCATTTCCCGACACGAAACGACTATATCCTCACAAAAATGATCGCCGAAGCAGCCTCTGCAATAGGCACAGAGCTTATTGATATGATCGTATGCAGCGGAGAACACACTTTTTCTATGAAAGAAACAGGGGCTTTCGGTTTTTCATTTTAATACCATGAACAGAAAACAAATACTAAGAAAAAAGATAATATCATCAGGAGCAGAGTCACTGACCGATACTGAACTCCTTGAATTTCTTCTGTCCCATTCAGGAGCAGAAGAAAATACAGCAGAACATCTGCTTTCCGGACTTGGCGGAATTAAAGCAGCTGCTGATGCAAATCCCGGAATTTTAACTGCTCAGTACGGAATAAGCAGCAATACGGCAGCGCTTCTTAAACTGATACCTGCTCTCTGCCATGAAAAATCGGTAAGCTCAAATAAGCAATACCTGATAAACAGCACTGAAAAATCAAAGATATTTTTTGAAAGCCGCTTTGTCGGATATTCAAAAGAACATTTATGTGCCGTTGCAGTAAAAGATAATATGAGGACATCTGAATATTTCTGCTTTGCAGTCGGAAATTCTTCGTCAGTTAGTATAAAATGCAGGGATATCGTTAGTTTTGCTATTACAAGCAGCACAAACAAACTTATTATTGCGCATAATCATCCTGATGGAGATCCTTCCCCGTCGGAAAATGACCTTACTGCAACCAGAAGGATAATCGAGGCTCTCAGACCACTTGATATAAAGGTTCTGGATCATATCATTGTCGGCAGAGATTCATCACTGTCTCTCCGTGAATTACTTGAATCAGATATTTTTGATGAAGCTCCGGAATATAAAACGAAACAGCAAATGCAAAATATTTGCAAAAAATAGCTCCGGTTGTTTGACATCCGTTCTTATTTCTGATAAAATTAAGGCAGCACCACATACTAACTATACTGTGTTGGTTTAAAGCAAAGGAGCAATTTTATGATAAATATACTTATTATAGAAGATGATAAAAATATTGCTAAAATGATAAAAGCGACTCTTTCAATAGTAAACTACAGCGGAAAATGCTGCTACGACGGAAAAAGCGGCGCAAAAGAAGCTCTTAAAGGCACGTACAACCTTATTCTGCTGGATGTCATGCTGCCCGAAATGAACGGCTTTGAAGTAATGAACGACATAAAAAACTGCGGAACTCCCGTTATTTTCCTGACCGCCGTACAGGATGTGGCTGATAAGGTAAAGGGACTTCGTCTCGGCGCTGAAGATTACATCGTCAAGCCCTTTGAAGCACTGGAACTGCTTGCAAGAATCGACGTTGTGCTCCGCCGTTCAAACAAAACTCAGAATATCATTACCTATGGCTCTATAATGGTGGATATCTCCGGTCATGTGATAACTGACGGCGGAGAACCAGTTCAGCTTACACCAAAAGAATTTGACGTTATCGTTTACTTTCTCCAGCATCAGGACATTGCCGTATCACGTGAACGACTTCTCTCAAGCATCTGGGGTTACGAATTTGAGGGCGAAAGCCGTACCGTTGATATTCATGTTCAACAGGTAAGACGCAAACTTCATCTGAAAGACAAGCTCATTACGATCCCTAAACTGGGCTACCGTCTGGAAAGTCAGGAAAAACCATGAAACTGTGGCAAAAGATCTTCCTCAGCTCACTCTGCCTGATAATTGCAGCGGTCAACGTTATCTCCATCGTACTGCTTAACAACAGCCATAAGCTGCTTATCGAGCGTGAACAGGAACACGCCACAAATGAATACGAATACTTTGCCGCTTCATTTGCCAATACGGTCGTTTATGAACGTCTTAAAACCGATAAGATCATTCTCAGTTCCGACAATGTGCGCAAAATAGCATCGGATATTGTCAGGGGACGCTCTCAGGGAAAATCTGCGGCTGCTATTTACGACAGTGACAAAAAACTTATCGAATGCAGCAATCTGCCGGAGCTTTTTGACAACCCTGATTTCCAAAGCTATATCGGCAGTCTGAATGTTTCCGGCAGCAGCTATGACATAAGAATATTCCAATGCGGAAAGATCCATTATATGACCGTCTGTTCCTCTGTCAAGGCGGAAAACGTGGACTATCTGGTCATGACTGTCACGGATGTATCGGAAATATATACTCTCCGTGACCGCCAGACCGACTTTGTACGTAAAATAGGTCTTATATCTGCGGCTGTAATATCTCTGGTTCTTCTTGTGACGGTTATTTTTCTTCTGCGGCCTCTCAGCCGGCTCAACATCTATACCAAAGCTATAGCCGGAGGAAACTACAAAATAAGAATAAGAAAAAGAGGAAGCCGTGAATTCCGTGAACTGGCGGAAAACATGAACATCATGGCAGATTCAGTCCAGAGCAACGCTGCCCGTCTTGAAAAGATCGCCGAGGACAGACAGACGTTTATTGCCAATCTCGCCCATGAGATGAAAACTCCCCTGACTTCTATCCTCGGATTTGCCGATCTGCTGCGCATAAAAAAAAGCGTAAGCGACCGTGAACGCCAGGAATATGCCGGTGTCATCGTCGAAGAAACAAAACGTATGCGTGCGCTTTCGGGCAAACTCATGGAACTTATTGCTCTTGGCGGTACTGAAACGGAAAAAAAGCCTGTAAGTCTGCCTGCCATGATTCACGATACCGAAACTTCGCTTTCCCCTATTCTGGCAAAAAAATACGTGTCTCTCATCTGCGATTCTGAAGATATATTCATATATGCCGATGAAGAGCTCTTCAAGTCTCTGCTGTACAACATAATCGAAAATGCAATAAAGGCTTCGGATATGGGACAGGAGATCATACTCCGTGCCGGTATGTCTCAGGAAAATGTTGTCATCGCTGTTACAGATCATGGAATCGGCATGAGTGAAGAGGATGCACAAAAGGTATTTGAACCATTCTATATGGTAGACAAATCACGCAGCCGAAAAGCCGGAGGTGCAGGTCTCGGACTTGCTCTTTGTGTAAAAATCGCCGAACTGCACAACGCTGTCCTGTCAATTGACAGCCATCTGGGCGCAGGAACAACTGTTTATATAATCATATCGGGGGAGGAGTGCGTCAAATGAAACATACAACAGCTTTTATCCTGATATTGGCACTGATTATTTCGATCGGCTATTACGGCATAAATGCGGCAGATATTTTCTCCGGCGCTTCACATCCGGAGATATCACGCCTGCCAAGAAATGTCCAGGACTACGAAACAGTTTATATATCGGGAGAAGAAACCGGATTCAATCCTATGGCTCTGATAGAAAATTCAAGGACAGACAATTATTACACCTATAATACACAAAAAGGAGCCTCTGAAAAAAACTCTGTAAAAAATCAGCAAACTGTGGTAAAATAGAA
>UQXS01000150.1 GCA_900545125.1 uncultured Ruminococcus sp. | reverse complement strand
GCCAAAGGGGAATACATCCCCTTTGGAAACCCATTATTAATTGTTTTCATTCCCCCGTAAAGGGGTAATGAAAACAATTAGAGTGAATATCCATAGAGAAAATTTCTTTTTGACACAAGTGCAAGAAATAGATTCTCTTAAGTTGTTGACATCGGATACAAAAGGGCAGCCGGAAACCGACTGCCCTTGATTTTATTTCTCTGAATTAATAAACATATCGTATATTCTTCTGATAGCCTCCGGAAGCTCATGTTCGTTTACACCGATTATAACATTAAGTTCGCTTGAACCCTGATCTATCAGCTTGACGTTTATTCTTGCATGAGCAAGAGCAGCGAAAATACGTGCAACCGTACCCCTTGTATTCTTCATTCTGCGTCCGACTACGGCAAGTATCGAGATTCCGTCCTCGATCTCGATATGATCCGGATTTACTGCTTTTCTTATTTCTGCAATGACTTTATCACGCACCGGAGCAAGCTTTTCTGTACTGAGAGTAATACTCATGGTATCAATTCCGGACGGCATATGCTCAAAGGAAAGACCGTTCTCGTAAAGCACGCTGAGAAGCTTCATTCCGAAACCTGTTTCGTTGTTCATCATTGCCTTTTCGATATTTATGGTACTGAATCCCTTTTTTCCGGCTATTCCCGTGATAGTATAGCGCAGACTCTCGCCGCTGAAATCATAATCGTCGGAAACGATCATCGTTCCGGGGTCTTCCGGACGATTCGTATTTCTGATATTAATAGGAATTCCTGCCGATCTTACCGGGAAAATAGCATCCTCATGAAGAACGGAAGCTCCCATATACGCAAGCTCACGGAGTTCCCTGTATGTGATTACCTCAATAACGTCGGGATTCTCAACAATTCTGGGATCTGCAATAAGAAAGCCGGAAACATCCGTCCAGTTCTCGTATATCTCAGCCTTTACCGCATTGGCAATGATAGAACCGGTAACATCCGAACCGCCTCTTGAAAAAGTCTTGACCGTTCCCTCGGTAGTTCTGCCGTAAAATCCGGGAATAACGGCATTGTCCAGACCTTTCAGCCTGTCACGCACTGCCCTGACGGTCTTGTCAAGAAGCAGAGAGCCTTTGGTATCAAAAATGATAACGTCTGCGGCATCAACAAAGTTGTAGCCCAGATAATTTGCAAGCACCTTGCCGTTAAGATATTCTCCACGGCTGGCGGCAAAATCCCTTGCCGGACTTTTTTTCAGTTCAGCCGCAATGAAATCAAAGTCATCGTCGAGTGACATATCAATGCCCAGCTCGGAAATTATTCCGTTGTAGCGATCTTTTATCATCTGGAAAGTCTCCGAAAAATCAATGCCGCTGCCTGCAAGTTCACAGCATTTGTAGAGCATATCCGTTACCTTTATATCGTCGGAAAATCTCTTTCCCGGAGCAGACGGAACTACATATTTCCTCTTTTCGTCGCTCTTTATGATCGCAGCGACCTTTCTGAACTGATTTGCGTCTGCAAGACTGCTTCCGCCGAATTTTACAACTTTATTACCCATGATATATTCATTCCTTTATTGACAAAATTATGACAATACTTATTATAGTCTATTTTATGCAGAAAATCAATTGATAGAAAGTAGAAAATATGCGCTTTTTGCCATGTGTTTTTGGTGAATACGCTTGTACGCCAGCGGCGGACACTTCGAGAAAAAAAACAGCGGACTAAAATGTCCGCCGTTTTAAATGATAATATTTATTCTGCTGTTGATGTCATAGGAAGTGAAGGAATAAGATTCAGAAGCATCATCTGTACTGCAAGTGCATCCTTATTTGTCAGGTCGTCGCCTGTGTCGCAGCAGTCAGCATTGATCTTTCCTTCTGCGGTTATAGCAGTTGGCTCAGTTCCGCCTACGCCGTATGAATCCGGATTACCAATAGCCTGCATAATAAGTACGGCATCGTTAATATAAACATTACCGTCGCAGTCTGCGTCGCCGTAAACGATCTCCGGAACACCTGTGCCAAGGAACTCGTATTTGGTCATTTCGCCGTTTTCATCGTCACACCACCAGATCTGAGCTTCTGCGGATGTAACTCCTTCCGGAATATCGCTCATAGGGATCGTTACCATAAATGTTCCGTCAGAACCGATAACGCCTTCCCATTCGATATTTGTCCATTCTTCGCCCATATAACCTACACAGCCGTTAATAACAGAACCTGCTGCCCCGCTGAAGTAAAGTGCGAGTATCTGTGTGCTGTTTGCCTTTGAAAGATCAAGATTGTACTTCTTAGTATTGTCAACGGGAGGATCTATAACTGACGAGCCGCCTATAATCGAGATCATTTCAATGGTAGTCGTACTGTTTGTTCTTGCAAAGAGATGAGCTATCTCAGAAACGTCTCCGCTCCATGCAGACTCGATTGTCTTTGATGAATAATAAGCGATTCCTGCTTCTTCGTCAACATCATAAGCCTTGATCTCAGTCCAGTTCTGCCAACCGCCGTCAACTACAGCAATCACAGGAGTGTCACCAGTGTACTTAATAGCGACGTCTCCGCCTTCAAGGGCTTTCCATGTCGCATTCAGTCCCTCAGTGCAGTTTCCTTTCTCGACAGATGCGTCAAGACTAACTTTCTGATTCAGGATAATATTTCCTTTTGTTATATCCTCATGCTCATACTGCACGCCGTTTTTCATGCTGCCCCACTTGATAGAGTCGTCGGCAAGAACTTCAAGCATCTTGTCGATAACAGGTTCTGAGTCTGCATCCCATGTATTGTCAGATCTGTTCAGATAGCGATGTGACTCACCGCCGTTGTTCTTGGCATTGTTATCCCAGATAACGCAGGGGAAACCATATGCCTTGGCAGCCGAAATATACGTATCAGCCCAGCTTACACGAGCCTCAGTGTTGCCGAAATCGGATGCACTGAACTCACCGATGACAACGGGGATATCCTTTTCGATAAATGTCTTTCTTATGCCTTCAAGAATAGTTTCAAGCTCTGCCTTGTTTGCTTCCGTAAACGTACTGTGATCTGCTACTGTAGAATCCATCGCAAACGAGTACGGTGAATAAGCATGAACAGATGCTGCAACGAAATCATCATCCGGAATAACGACCTTTGACATCATGGATGTGTCGCTGGAAGCGCAGTAACCGGGCATCATTACAAGACGTGTATCGTTCTGTCCGCCTGCCTTACGGATAACGCCAAGAGCGTCGGCATTTATCTTGTTGATAGTGTCAACTTCTTCATTTGTAGGACCCCACCACTCATGATCTGTTTCCTTTGCACGGGGTTCGTTCATAGTCTCAAAAATGAGACGCTGATCGTAATCCTTAAAAGTCTCGGCGAGCTGTTCCCAGAGGGAAGTCACATAGCCAGAGATCTCCTCGTAATCAGCACCGAGGGTAGAGCGGTTCTGATACGGCTCTTCATGGTGAAGATTAAGGATAACATACATATCGTTGTTGTAGCAGTAGTCAACTACTTCCTTTACACGTGCGAGCCATGCTTCGTCAATCTTGTAGTTGTTGTTCTTGTCAACGTGCTGGAACCATGTAACAGGTACACGGATAGTGTTGAATCCCTTTGCTTTTACGGCAGCGATAAGTTCAGGCGTAGTCTTGGGATTTCCCCAGCAGGTCTCAGCATCAAGACCGTAGGTCTCAAGCGGAACGTTATTAGCGGACATATAAGCATCGAGACTGTTTCCGAGATTCCAGCCGAGCTGCATATTCTCAGTGATCTCGAATGCCGTCATTACCTTATCGGCGGCATCTGCTTCCTGAACAGTGACAGGAGCGATCCTGATAGATGAGAGCATACAGAGCGCAGCAGCAGAAATGCTCACAATACGCTTTATGCCTTTGTTTGTGTCAAACATTAGTTTACCTCCCGTTGTAATTTTTCATATTTTCTTTTTCCGGCTCCGGATTCAGCACAGCAAACCGCAGCCATTATTGCCTATATCATAATTTTACCACAGCATGGCGGCTTTGTCAATGGATTACAGCATATCCGTGGCTTCCGGAAGTGTAGAAATTCATGTAGGAGCTTTTGGATAATATGTACACAAAACTTCAATAGTTCAGAAATAATATCAAGTGTTTTGTGACAAAGTTAAATATTATTCCCTTCTAAATTCATGCCAGCGATCTATCTCTTCACGTTCGGGGATTTCAAATCGTGAAAGAGATTTCTTCATAAGTCCGTCATCGACAAAAAAATCAGATGTATTTCCGGCAGAGACAGCCTTGTTGCGGAGTCCGATATTGCATCGCCACTCCGGTTCGGGGATATCAATGTAATGCCATTCAAAGGTTATCCCACAGGCAGCATAATACTCCGAAACTTCCCGGCGTTCCGCCCTTGTCCAGAATCCCCAGTCCAGAATAACATTGCCTCCCGTTCCGGCGATTCTTGCCGCTATTTTGTGGAGATACCGTTTTATATCAGCAGTGACATCGTCAAATCTTTCGCCCTCGGCATGATGGAAAATATCGGCAGATATCTCGTCGCAGGACAATATCACGGCGTTCCGTTCCTTTGCCAGCTTCCGGGCATAGTGAGATTTTCCGCTGCATATCATGCCGCATATCAGTATAACATCAGACATTTTACTGCGTTTTTACAAGCTTGAAATTCTGTATGGTAAATCTTCCGCTGTCATATCCGCCTATCTGAAAAACAATCTCGGCATCACAGGTTTCAGATACGGTAATTTCCTTTTCATAGCGTATTTTTTCCGCACCGCAGCTTATGGTATCTTCAAAGATAATCTTTCCTCCGCTCCTGATTATAACGGGAACATCCGATTCAGCTCCCGCCGTCCAGTCGAATTCAAGACGATATACGCCGTCCTTTTTAAGACCCACGGGTGCAATGACAGCCTCCAGAGCCTCCGGCGCACTTCCTCCGGCGGAATTTGTGAGCCAGAACGATTTATCGTAATCATTGAGATATGCATAGCAGCTGCCGCCGAGGTCCGGATCGGTAACAAGCTTATATTCGGCATCGACAGCTACGTCAAGACCTATCTGAGAAGATTCTATGCCCAGTGCCTGACAGATCTTATCGGCAAGCACGTATGCACTGTTCTGCTGAGTAATTTCAGAGGGATGCCAGTCCGAACCTACTCCGTCCGTCTGGATATTCTGCGTGATTGATTCGTAGCACGAAACCTTTTCGTCCCCGAATTTCTTCACAGCCTCCACAATGAGAGGATAAACCACGTCATTTCCGCCCATAGTACCCATAGTACAGATAATATAGGCATCGGGATTATTCCTGCGCACCATTTCAAGGAATGCCGTGTATCCCTCCACAAAATCTTCCCCGCCGCCCTCGGGAGAATTCTTGAGATAACTGTAATCGTTCGTACCGAGATTTATCACAACAACGTCGTTATCAGAATCCGAAAAGTCCCACGGCTGAGAGTAATCCGCAAGATTTCCGGTCTTTTCGTACAGATCAGGCACAAGCTGATTCGTATTCTTTTCGCCGGACGTATAGCCGGAGATTATTCCATGACCGCTGTATGAAACAGCACTGTAATCGGCATCAAGAAGCTCTGCGGTAAGGTACGCATAGGACTTCATGAAATTCTCGGTGGTAGTCTTGAAAGACTCTCCCGACGACTTTCCCTCAACACCGTAAGCACAGGTGATAGAGTCACCGATAAACTCTATTTTCAGTTCCTTTTCCGGCATCGGTACGACAGGCTTTGCTGTTCCCGATGACACATGGATATTCTTCACGCCTACAGCGCCGTTGGACGCCTCGGAAAGATGAATGACCGTCACCTGAGCCGTTCTCCGGGAATCTCCGCCAAAAAGGGTGATTTCCTTTTCTTTTTCGCTCATAACGTCGTCGCAGATAATCTCTCCGTCCACCAGAACCGCATAGCGTGAACGGTAGTCCTCACCATTGTTTATAGAAGCATCTCCGGCAAGGGTAACGGAAG
>UQXS01000149.1 GCA_900545125.1 uncultured Ruminococcus sp. | reverse complement strand
ACGTATCACTCTGCCGCCTGAAAATCTGCGCAAGATAGACAAAATCAATCATTATTACAGCTCTTACCGCCGAAACAGGACGTTCTGCCATGGAAACAAACAGAAACATCATAATATTCATCAGAACAAACGGAACGATACGACCAAGTCCGAACCGTTTGAAAAGAGTCATCAGCATCACGGCAATTATGGAAACATGAATACCTGATACAGCCATAATATGACCGATGCCGCTGCGATAAAGTGATGTTCTCATATCCGGATCAAAGCCTTTCTTTTCTCCGAACACCATTGCACTTAAAAAATCTCCGGTTTCACCGTCCATACTGCTCTGGAAGCGTGAGATCATTTTCTCACGGTAGTTCATAAGAGCGTTTTTAATAGGTCTTGAATGAGTATATTCCGGTTCTGCACTTTCCGGATAGTCTGCACTGAGGAATATTCCCTCAGCCATAAAAATATCTTTGTTTCTGAATACATAATCATTCTTGTATTCGGAAAACGTACAGTTTTTCAGATGAAGTATATCGCCGTATTCAGCATTTAATCCGCTGCCGAGATACGTGACTTTCACATTACCCGGTACTCCGTCAAGATTTCCTTTCAGCGTATAAAGTGAAAGATCGCCGGCATAATTTTCGATTTCGACTATCCTGCCGTCAAAGTCGCCGGAAGTACCCGACAGTGATACTATCCTGTTATAATAAAAATGACCGTATGTCTTTGAAACAATAAATGCACACGAAAAACAGACGAAAAGCAGCAAAATATCTTTGCCTCTTATTCCTTTTATTATAACCAGAGCACTGAGCAGCAGCAAAATAGCGGCAAATTTTATTCCTGTAAAAAATGAAGCGAAAAACAATCCTGCCAGATATGCTGATGCAGCACCGATCATTTTTCGCTTCATGATAATTCTCCCTTACTTAAAAAATAAAGGCAGCTTTTCAAGAAAAACTATATCATCTCTGTCAGCTGCATCACCTTCGGCAAGAACAGCCGCTTTTCCTGCAACTTCACCGCCGGCGGCTTCCGTAAGCTTCACAAGTGCTGAAATTGATTCGCCGGTGCTAATGACATCATCGGCAAGAAGAACTTTTTTTCCTTTCAGCATAGCTGCTTTTTCCTGCGAGAGATAAAGAGTCTGCTCAGCAGCAGTAGTAATTGACTTGACAGTAACCGACACCGGATCAGTCATGTACAACTTGACAGACTTCCTTGCTACAACATAAGGCTTTCCGGACTGTCTGGACATTTCATACGCAAGAGGAATGCCCTTTGACTCAGCAGTAAGGATAACGTCAAAATCCGGACATTTTTTCAGCAGTTCCTTTGAAGCCGCAACTGTAAGTTCCGTATCAGAGAACATAATAAATGCCGCAATATCAAGCTTTTCGTTAAGAGGACAGAGAGGAAGTTCCCTCTCCAGTCCTGCTATAATCATTTTATATGTGTTCATGTAACGCCGCCTTATTCGGTTTTTCCAAGAGATTCAGGTCCCCATCCCATTTTCACGCCTGCAAGAAAATGGAAATGAAGATGCTTTACAGTCTGACCTGCATCGTCTCCGCAGTTGTTGATAATACGATAGCTTTCGATTCCCTCATCTGCGGCTATTTTAGCGGCAGCCTCAAACACCTTTGCAACAACGGATGAATTTTCCTCCGTGATCTTATCGGCTCCGCTGATATGAACTTTCGGGATTATAAGATAGTGTACCGGTGCGATCGGTGCAATATCTTTAAAACAGTAAACATACTCGTCCTCGTACACTTTTGCACTTGGGATCTCACCGTCAATTATTTTACAGAATAAGCAGTCCATAGTAATTCTCCTTTAGCAGATAAATTCTTTTGCAATGGATTTAAACGACATAAGTGCCTCATCCACCATATATGTTTTACCGATGCCTGCCATTGCGCTGTCAGGACGTCCGCCGCCCTTGCCTCCGGTGATAGCTGCGATCCTCTGAACGATCTTTCCGGCATGAGCACCCTTACCGACAGCTCCGGAATTGCAGACACAATAGAATGTTCCCTTTTCTCCGTCTATTCCGGCAAAGAGAGCAATAACGGCTTCCGTCCTGTCCTTTACGCCGTCCCCAAGCTTTCTGAGAGCATCAGTGGTAACTCCGGTCATCATTGCAGATATTACCTTTACTCCGCAGATATCCTCGGCATTGTCGAAAATTGCTGCGACCTTTGCATTGGCGATCTGCTGGGTAAGACTTTCAATCTTCTTGTCCTTTTCCTTGATCTCGGCTGCAGCTGCCGAACACTTTTCCGGAAGTTCGGAAGGATTTGAAACCTTGAGAGCTTTAGCCGACTTTAAAAGCGTATTCTTATATCCGTCCAGAAGAGAAAGAACTCCCGCACCGGTTACAGCTTCTATTCGGCGTACTCCGGCAGCAACAGAGCTTTCGGAAACAATCTTGAAAAGACCTATCTGCGATGTATTTGAAACGTGTGTACCACCGCAGAATTCCACGGAATTATCAGCGGTTACGACCCTTACGGTATCGCCGTATTTTTCACCGAAGAGAGCCATTGCTCCGAGCTTTCTTGCTTCCTCGATCGGCATTTCCTTCATGGATACTTCAACGGCTGCAAGGATCTCAGCGTTTACCAGTTCCTCAACCTTAGCGATTTCCTCGGCAGTCATGGCACTGAAATGATTGAAGTCAAAACGGCAAGCCTTTTCGTTTACAAGCTGTCCTGCCTGATGAACGTGCTCGCCCAGAACCTGACGAAGAGCATATTGGAGAAGATGAGCTGTCGTATGATTTCTCATAATTGAAAGACGGCGTTCTTTTTCGATCTGTGCCAGAACCTTATCGCCCTTTGAGATGCTTCCCTGCTCAATAGTTGCAAGGTGGAGGAAATGTCCCTCAGACTTTATGGTATCTTCAACGGAAGCAATGCTTGCTCCGGAAATGAGCACGCCTGTATCACCGGACTGTCCGCCTGATTCGGCATAAAATGGTGTTATATCAAGAACAATCGTAACATCATCGCCCTCAACTGCGGTTTCTATTTCAACACCGCCCATATAAATTGCAAGAACTTCTGCATCCTTTACTTCAAAAGCATCATATCCCGTAAATACAGTTGCCGGAGCATCTATCTTAATGCTGTTGTCAGCCCATGACGATCCTGCCTTGGAAAGGTGATCTGCCTTTGCAAGATTACGCTGTTCAAGAGCAAGTTCCCTGAAACGGTCAGCATCGACCTGTATTCCCTTTTCTTCGCATATCTCAATAGTAAGATCAATAGGGAAGCCATAGGTATCGGAAAGTTTGAATGCGTCGTCGCCTGAAAGAATCTTTTTACCTTCATTTTCAAGTTTTTTCATGTACTGATTGAGAAGTTCGGTTCCCTTGTCGATCGTCTTTGCAAAAGCTTCTTCCTCGACACCGATAATTTTCTTGATATATTCTCTTTTCTCAGCAAGTTCGGGATATGCACTCGCATTCTCGTTGATAACGGTATCAGCCACATCGCAGAGAAATGGCTTTGTAATACCCAGAAGTCTGCCGTGACGTGCAGCTCTTCTCAGGAGACGTCTCAGAACGTAGCCTCTTCCCTCGTTTGAGGGCATAATGCCGTCGCCTACCATAAACGTAGTGCTTCTTATATGGTCGGTGATAACACGGAGCGAAACATCGGTCTTTGCATCTTTTTTATATTCAACCCCTGCAACAGAAGAGATATGCTTCATTATTTTCTGGACTGTATCTACCTCAAAGATATTGTCCACGCCCTGCATTACGCAGGCAAGACGTTCCAGACCCATTCCGGTGTCGATATTCTTGTTCTTCATTTCCTCATAATGACCGTTTCCGTCACTGTCAAACTGGCTGAAAACAAGATTCCAGATCTCAATAACACGGTCGCAGTCGCTTGCCTGTTCAAAGTTCTCAAAGGGTCCGTATGCCTCACCACGATCGAAATGGATCTCGGAACATGGACCGCACGGACCGGATCCATGTTCCCAGAAATTATCTTTTTTGCCAAGACGGATGATCCTGTCCTGTGGGATGCCGATATTATTCATCCATATCTGCTCTGCCTCGTCATCGCTTTCAAAAATCGTGATCCAGAGCCTGTCTGCCGGTATCTCCAAAACCTTTGTCAGGAATTCCCATGCCCATGCGATGGCTTCGGGCTTAAAGTAGTCACCGAAAGAGAAGTTGCCCAACATTTCAAAATAAGTGCCATGGCGTGCTGTCTTTCCAACGCTTTCGATGTCTGGAGTTCTGATACACTTCTGGCAGGTAGTCACCCTCTTATTGGGCGGAACAGCCTGTCCCAGAAAATATTTTTTCAGCGGAGCCATACCGGAGTTAATGAGCAAAAGACTCTTGTCGCCTTGCGGAACAAGCGATGCGCTCGCCATTCTTGTATGGTTCTTGCTCTCAAAGAAAGAAAGATATTTTTCACGAAGATCATTTAATCCGATCCATTGCATATTGATTTACTCCTTATAACATAATACAAAAAGCCCCGCCGCATATGGGACGAAGGCTTTCGTGGTACCACCCTGGTTCAAAATTGAAAATTTCTTTTCTATAATGCATGAAATTGCTGCGTTTTGCCGCAGAAATTCACGGACAGCACCTATCCCTTGTGTAAAAGCAGCGCTGGCCGCTCTCACCCTGAAACACATTGCTGACAATTAATCCCATCAATGCTATACATTTTTATTATATCACATTTTCCGGAAATGTCAAGTTTTCAAAGTGATTTTTTTGTTTTTTGTTCTTCCTTATTTTTTCTTCTTATCATTATGCGTGTATAAAGCTTCCTGTACTCTCTCACGGCAAAGACTGCCGCATCCGACAGCTTTGAAATAAAACGTCTGTACCTGATATCAAACTCTCCGGCATACGTGACAACTTCTCCGTTAAATCCGCTCTTAAAGCGGTAAACTCCATAATTGGGATGTTCGGGATTCTTATAGAAAGGTATTCCCATAAAATCATGAACATAGCATCCACTGTCAGCAGCGTCGCAGATCATCGTCCACTGCATGAGATAATTCGGCATTGTATTTCTCATATAGGCGGTAGAAGCTCCGTAAACATAATGTGATTTTCCGGCATATCTGACGCATACTGCTCCCGAAAGCGGAACGCCATCATGATAGCACATATACAGACGGCAACTGTTGCCAAGCTTGTCCAGCATTCCCTCAAAGTAGCTTTTATCCCTGATACAGAAACAGTCTCTTTTACCTGTTTCTTCCATAAGGCCGTAGAAATCATCAACAGCCTCCCTGCCGCAGACTCTGCATTCGACTCCTTTTTTCATGGCAACACGTATATTGTATCTCCATTTGCTGTGAAATGCAGCGAAAAGCTCGTCCTTGTTCCGGCCGTTAAAGAAGAGCATATAGCTGTTTCTTGCCTGGATAGTTGACAGCTCCGGAGCATTTTCCCTGAACTGAAATCCCAGACCCTTGAAAGCATCTATATATTCTGTTTCTCCCTCAGTGATACACGGATCTGCCTTGAACTGGTATGCCTTATATTTCTTGGCAAGTTCATTTATGGCTTCCATAATTTCCGTCAATGTATCCTTATCGCCAAAATCGCATACAGGGCCTCTCGGACAATAAAGAAAAGACCTTTTTATAATCGGTATGACCTTAATCAGAATCAGTGCCGTTCCCCTGACATTACCATCGTTATCCGTAACAATGATTGCTTCATATTTCCAGTTTGACTTGAACTTTGCCCAACGTATCGACTGGGTAAACGAACCATTTATATGACTGTTTACAAAATTCTCATATATTTTCACTTCTTTATCATTCCATGTATCAATTACTTTCCACATTCTGACAAACTCCATTCTTTTTCAAAGGTATGTTTCAGAATTCCAAAACATATTTTAAGTGATCCATCTGTTTAAGAGCCTGTTCAGTATCTTTTTATGTGCGGATTTTCGAGCATAATTTTGTCGG
>UQXS01000148.1 GCA_900545125.1 uncultured Ruminococcus sp. | reverse complement strand
CCGCACCCCATACAGCAGAACCGTATTCTTCGCCTTGTCGGAATTTCTTTCTGTTTTTCGACTTGATGTAAAGCACGACTTTCATGACAGCTGCCAGAGCCAAGCCGAACAGAATGTCTATCGGGTGGAAACTGGGAAATATCTTAGCAAATGAAACGCCAAGATTGCTCATAAACGGCATCAGCTTTTCTTCAAAGCCGCTGCCCTCAGCAACTCTGTATGCAAATGCTATTTTATTGCCTGCATACGCAAAGATAACATAGGGGAGATTGCTGAGTATCAGCTTTTTGAGCTTTTTTGTATTGATCTGCAATAATGCAGTCCCTTTCCGCAGTTATCAGCATAAAAAAGCGCTGTCAAAATATTGTCCGCCCTTGCCTTTGGCACGGGAACGAACTTAAAATCATGAAAAACGTTCATCTTTGTGTCTCCCTTGTCTTTTCTCTCTGCTTATGTTTCTGGCGAGCTTTGCTTGCTGCACGAGATGCTTCTTTTTTTATCTGTTCCCTCGTGATTTCGCCTCTTTTTTGTGTTTTGTCCTGCATTTTTCCGGCATACTCGGTAAATGCTTTCTTAAAGCTGTCTGATTTGGCAGCTGAAAAGAAAACATGATATGTCGGCGGCTGTGTGGACTTATCTTTTTTCAGGGCAAAATCCACATCATACTTTCTTGCAGTTGCTGTAAAATCACCGATATTGCTTTCGCTGACTTCAATGCTGTCAAGCTTTGATGCAGACTTGTTTTCAAGCTGTCTGTAACTCATTCGCCCTTTTTTCTCAGCTTTTCCACTGAGAAACTCCTGCATAGCGGTTTTCAGAATCTCCGATGTTATTTTCTCTGTTTTCATCGTGAGATCGATTGTTTTCTTTGTACCGCTTTCAAAATCGGAAACCATTAGTAATCACCGCCTTCATCTGTCACAGAAGGCATTTCAAACGTAGAGAATGCTTCTCCCTGAAGCCAGCGGATCATAGCAGCCTTTGTTTTCTCAGCTGATTGTTCATCAGCAAATCTGCCAAGCACAATAGCTGTTTTTGTGCTGTCAGAACCGAGCAGTTCAAATCCAAGCAGATTGCCGTCATCATCTCTGTCCTCATCGACATAGACTGCAAGCAGATTGCTGTAATTGACGATATTGCCGTCCTGAGTAATGATAGATTTAGCCATGATTTTCATCTCCTTTCTCTTGATGCTCTATGAGCTTATTGTTTCCGGCACTTCATACCTCATCAGGATTTGCTGTATCAGCATTGAAGTAGCCGAGATTTTCCCATACAAGCTTATCCGGACAGTAATAGCTGTACTGAGAACCGCTTTCAGATTTCACCGCATATCCGAAGTCAAATACGCCCTGTCTCAGACCTCTCTTGAGAAACTCCTGGCTTCTGCCAGTTACCTCAGCAAGTTCGCTTATCGGAACATTTCTGGCAGTAAAGCAGGGATATGCTGTCTTTGCTTCTGTCATAGAACCACCTCCTTTCACGGCAATCAATCATATGGATTGCCAAAATCACGCCGAATTGCGTAATCTATGTTTCTTCCCTCAGCATTTTCCTTGAAGTGTCTGCCGTTTGCTTCGTTGAACAGAGTGCTGATGAGATAGCGTTCATAGTTGCGGATATTATCTGTCTGTTTCATTGTTTCAATTGCATTTTCAAGACAAGTCCTGTCCACTTTGAGCATAGCCGACTTAATGACTTCTCTGGGAAAGTCCTGTCCGCAGATGCGTTCAACAGGTTTACGGGAGCATATTGCCCTGACGATCATTCCGACGATTTCATCAAGCTCATTGACTGTCATATACCCATTTGCAAGCATTTCTATCCATTTACGGTATTCGTCATACTCAATGTTTGACTGAACCACTTCTGTGTATATCTGCTTTTCTCCTGTATATCCATCCATCAATCCATCATTCTGGTTTTCAACAGCTTTTCCGCTGTCAGACGCAGATTGATTGATTGATATTTGATTCGTAGATACTTGATTCTTTTTTATTTGATTTTTCTTTATTTTATTAGCACGGCGGTTTTCAAGTATTTGGAAACCTTGAATCAGGTTTTCTGTTTCTTGCTTTCCCACTTCTTGATTTTCTGCTTCTTGCGGGCAAAAAGAATCGCAGTTCTGAACATTTTCCACGTCCATAGGTTCATCACTGAATGTATACTCCCAGTCACATATTTTGCCGTCGCTGTAAACACGCTGTCTGATGAGATAACCTGCTTTTTCAAGTTTTTTGAGCGATGTGGAAATTTTCGTGTAGCCATCAGGCAGAATAGAAGTCAGTCCTTTAATAGAAAAATCCCAGTTATCCGGCAGAGAGAGCATTGTCAGCAGAACACCACGCTCAGTAGCTCCAAGATTCATATCCCTTATCATCGTGTTATGTATCGTTGTGAAATCCTTTGATACTTTCTTTTTCAGCTTTGGCATAGCCGTTTCCTCCTCAAATTACTTTCATTCCAGCTATTCTCAGCTTATTGACAGCATAAGTCTTATTGTTCATACACAGCAAATAGCCGGCATCGGTCAACTCACTCAGAGCTTTCCTTATTGTTTGCAGCGAGTCACTTTCAAAGAACTGACACAGTTCTTCCGCAGTATGGTAGTCACTCTCAGGCAGATTGAGCATTGTAGAAAGTACTCCCTTTGCTTCGAGGGAAATCTTATTATCATCGGGCGTGATAAGATTGAATTTTGGCATAACGAATCCTCCTTGATGAAATTATTTCTGAAAAAAACGCTCCTCATTACTGAGAAGCGTAGTACGATATTCAATTTTAGGCATAAAAATAGCGGACAGTGCTTCGCTTATATGAAACACCGTCCGCTTATTTACTTGTTTGTCAACAGACTTTCTACCCACTTTTATGATTTTCTACCAGCCTTAACAGTGATAGGCTTCTACCAAAATTCTACCGAATTTTTTTAATTTTATGATTTTTCAAGCCTCACGATTTTACGCTGTTTTTCAGCTTTCTACCATGAAAAATGACGTAATTTCGCTGATTTGAAAGATTTTAGTGATAAAGAATGATTTGAGATGATAAATCGGATTTGTTATAGCATATTTTTTCCAAAAATGCAAGTGCATTTCAGCTTTTTATGTCTAAAATATTGTCTCTTTCATCTCTTTATCCAGTGCAAGTTTAGTGCAAGTTCAGTGCAAGTCTGCTGCATGGTGATTTTTCATTGGATATGTTACAATATAATCACAGTCAAGGACAGGAAACCACATTTCCTCACAGACTGAAAACAACCCCCATACGCCGGATGCATACGGCAGATGAGAGTTCATACAGTGCTATTTTCTCAGCAGACACAGTTATACCCTGTGGTTGGTAGCAATAGCTGTATGTTCTTCTTCCGTATGCATCCGGCTGTTTTTCGGATGAAATCAAAAGTCAGAAATATCACATTTGTTAGTCAGGGCGCGCACTGGCGGACAGATGCTCATAACGGAATACAGAGATAAGACAAGGAGTCAATTATAAGCTGTCAATATCCAGTGCGGAATTGTTGCAGGCGGCGGCGAACACATCGGCGTACTCCGCAGCATCGTCAAATGAGCCGTGAAATCCGTTGATTGTTGCAACCAGTCCTGCCGAAACCGTGTCCAGATTTCCGCCCTCACCAGCCGCCAGATTCATGGCAGGTGCAAGAGCCGCCGCTGCTTCCTCTGCATTTAACCCTGCACGGGCGAAGTTCAAGGTTGCGGTCGCTGCATCATTCATGCCAAAAGTGGAGTTGGATGCTGCGTCTTTCATCGCCTTGTCAAGCAAATCTGCCTGTTCTTCGCTGTTTTTCATTGTGGCATTGGTGAGCTGCATGATCTTATCGACTTCTGCAAATTTTGTTGATGCCGTTGCTACCAAGGCTGCCACACCTGCGGTAATTGGCAGCAATTTTTCTCCTGCACCTGCGATTTTGTCTCCGGCTTTTTCCAGAACTGCTCCGGCTTCGCCGATTTTTGAAAGAGCTGTATTTGTTTTGGCGGCTTCTGTCTGCAATCGCTGTAACTCGTTTTCCGTTTCGATAATTTCACGCTGGAGAGCATCATATTGCCCCTGCGTGATATCGCCGTTGGCGAGAGCCTGATTTGCCTGTTCCGATGCGGTTTTCAGCGTTTTCAGCTTGTCGCTGGTCGAGGAAACAGCATCGGCAAGCAACTTTTGTTTCTGAGAGATAAGCTCCGTATTGGTGGGATCCAGTTTCAGCAGCTTTTCCACGTCTTTTAGCTGTGTCTGGGTGTTTTTGATGTTCTTGTTGACACCTTCCAAAGCTTTAGAAAGCTTGGTCGTGTCACCGCCAATTTCGACTGTGATGCCACGGATTCTGTTTGCCATGAAGTTCACCTCCTGTTCAGGTTTTCTAAAATGCGAATTTACAAATTTTTCTCTTTAGGGAACAATTACCTCTTGACAATACTTCGGCTAACCGTTATAATAGAAGTAAAGAGAGGTGAAATTGCCATGCTGATCAATGAGCAACTCCAAAAGAATAAAATGACAAAATATCGGTTAAGCAAAGAAAGCGGCGTTCCGCAGGCAACGATCAATGATATTTGCAGCGGAAAAGCAGATCTGGAAAAATGTGCAGCAGGAACGCTTTACAAGATTGCCAAGGTTCTGAATCTTTCTATTGAGAACATATTGGACTCAGTCAGGGAAGAATATCGCAGTTCCTTTGAAGTTTTCAAGAGCAATATATGCCATTCTGTTAAAGATATGGGCGATTTGGACTTCATTGTTGCTATCCTTGAATCCGATGATATCCGTAAGCTGTATAATAAGCATTGGTATCCGGAAGCTCTCTATCTGCTTGCTATGCTCGATTATCTTTCACGAATCAATGATATTCCGCTTTGCACAAAGTATAATGATATTCGCGGAAGTAAACTTGAAAAGCCGATTTATCCTGTCGGTGTCCTGCTTAATGGTGAAGTTCTTCATTCGGATGAACCTCTGCGTACTGCTGAAAAATCGGCAATTCCTGAATTCAAAAGGTTTAATATCATTGAAAGCGAAGTGAGAAACGTTGTTTGAAAAGCCTTTCACAAAAGACAATCTGAATCAGTATCTGAAAGAACTTGCAAAAGAATTCCGGAAACTGAATGGAAAGAATATGCCTGCGGACATTATCCTGATCGGAGGTGCTTCCGTTGTAATCAACTACGGATTCAGAGACATGACCTATGATATGGATGCAGTCATTCAGGCGGCATCTTCCATGAAAGATGCTATAAACCATGTAGGTGACAGGTTTGATCTTCCAAACGGATGGTTAAATACGGATTTTATGAAAACCACATCGTATACGCCAAGAATCATGCAATATTCAAAATTCTATCGTACATTTTCAAACATTGTAACATTCCGCACTGTTACCGGAGAATATCTTTTAGCTATGAAACTGATGGCAGGCCGTCAATATAAATATGACCTCTCAGATGCCATAGGGATTCTGTGGGAACATGAGAAAAGCGGCAGGTCGATTTCAATGACCAAAATCAAAACAGCTGCAGAGAACCTTTACGATTCTTATGACAAACTGCCGGAACATTCAAGGCAGTTCATTGAAAAAGCAATCGCCGAAAAGGACTATGAGATAATGTATCAGAAGGTGCGGCAAATGGAAGCTGAGAACAAGGATATCTTACTCCAGTTCCAAGATGAGTATCCGGATGCCACAACCACTGATAATGTGAATGATATTCTCGCCACAATCAGAAGGAAAAAGGAATCAGAAGATAATCCGCAATAAAAATTGTGAATCCCGCCGTAAAAAGCGGGATTTTCGGTGTTAAAATGCATCCATTGCTGACTGATCTGCTCTGATAGGATAGTTAAAATCATCATTTTCCTTTTCGGTGAACATATCATTTACGATTCCAATCGTCAGCAAATCGAGTTCCGAAAGCGAAATACCCAATTCCACGCATCTCAGCAGAAACAGCGGCGTTGTCATTTCTCTGTCAGTCGGGCGATGTTTT
>UQXS01000147.1 GCA_900545125.1 uncultured Ruminococcus sp. | reverse complement strand
CGGTCAGAAATCCATGGTAAAACTGCTCTTTTTCATCGTGATAACTTATGGTTTCGTCCAGCCAGTCGCACAGAATATCTTCAATTTTTTCAGTTTCCTCATTTATCAAAGCTTCAAAAAGTTCCTGTCTCGGATCTGCGCTGACCTTTTCTTTGAACCATTGAATTATAGTTCGCTGATAAATCGTTCTGACCTCTATATTAGGTATCACGAGATCAGCGTACAGCATATTATCAATATTTTTTGAATTAATGATCTTCAGATAACCTGTAAACAGCAGAAAGCTCCAGATACTGTCATTATTTACATCAATATCGGCGTACACGGTATCTTCAAAAATCGGAACACTTATACTCTCGCCGTTCATAAGTTCCTCGATCATATCGCGTACTGTAATTTCCGATTCGGTTATAAGCTTATGGATAATTGAATTTGAACTCGTATTGCTCCAATATGGTTCAGGCGGAGCCGAAGGCATTGTTATA
This sequence comes from uncultured Ruminococcus sp., assembly GCA_900545125.1. GTDB lineage: Bacteria > Bacillota > Clostridia > Oscillospirales > Ruminococcaceae > Ruminococcus. The sequence goes on along the minus strand of UQXS01000147.1, from coordinate 5,579 downwards.
GCCGTCTGAACATAATTCAGCACGCTCCACGGATTATATATTTCTGTAGTTCCAAATCTGTAGCCGTCATACCATTGTTTTATCTCATCAAATTTATCTTCGATTTCGTAGTACTCCGAAAGCTCCCGAACTTCCGCTTCGGTAAACCCAAAGTAATTGCTGTATTCCTCAAATCTTATGCTGTTGACTTTCAGATTGTTCAGCCCCGTAAAAATACTTTCCTTAGAAATTCTGAGACATCCCGTAAGAATCCCGAATTCAAGAGAATCGTTAGTTTTCAGAACGCTTTCAAATACCGAACGTATCAGATTTACCATTTTATCGTAGAAACCGTTGAAATAGGCATTTTCAAGCGGTACGTCATATTCGTCAATAAGGACAATAACGTTTTTATTATATACTGCGTTCAGACAATCGGAAAGAAGTCTTAATGATGTTGAATACATTGGATCATCGGCTGTTCCCTCACAAATCATTCTGAGCTTGTTTATATTTAAAGGTAAAAGCACATCAGAATCCAATAACCCTTTATGTCTCCACAACTCATCAGCAACTATATTCTTGAACTGCAAAAACGCTTCTTCCCAAGTCGGCTGTTTCATGCTTTTAAGTGAAATGCTGATAACGGGGTACTGTCCCATATATTGACGATATTTCTCGCCTACTTCTGAAATTTTAAGTCCGTTGAAAAGATAAGAATTATCTTCGTCGGTTTTCTCAAAATAACGTTTCAGCATACTCATATTCAGCGTTTTACCGAATCTTCTTGGTCGGGTAAAAAGAGTGACTTTTGCTCCTGAATCAAGGATATCTTTAATGAGCAGCGTTTTATCAACCAGATAGCAGTTTCTGTTGATTATTTCTTTAAAATCCTCAATTCCAATCGGAATTGCCTTGCGTTCATTCATGATCAACACCTCACTTTACATTTTGCCTTGTAACAAGTATAGCATAATATCGGTAAAAAATCAAGCTAATTTTAAATTGCAGCAACATTAAAGGCACAAGCTGTATTTTTGATTTAACTAATAACGGCCCCCATTAACCTCAGCATTTCTTTTCCATCATCATTGAAAATTTTTAAAGCCACTGTGACATATTATTGACAAGTGTACAGATGAGACTACAGGTCTCAGAAAAATAGTTTACAAGAAAAAAGTGGTAAAATTGGTCAACGTACTCTGTGTTTCATAAACACCATTGAAAACTTAGTTTAAAACTCGCTGTAGTTTTCAATGAATCTATGAAAATTCTTGTTTTGGATGAAATATTCGATTATACAATGTGAAATTCCGAAACCGGCATTTAATATTGACAATTATATCTGGATATGATATACTAAGGAAAAAGTGAGGTGCATACTATGATAGTGCGTACAGAATATCTTGAAAGTATAAAGGCCTGGCGTGAAGAACAGGTCATAAAGGTCGTGACCGGTATCAGACGATGCGGTAAATCCACACTTCTCAAACAATACCGTGATTATCTTCTCAGTACAGGTGTTTTCCCTGAGCAGATCATATTTATCAACTTTGAAGAGCTGGAATATGAAGAATTACAGGACTACCACAAACTCTACAGCTACATCACCGAAAGACTTATTCCAGACAAGTACACATATATATTTCTTGATGAGATACAGAAGGTAGATAGCTTTGAGAAGGTTGTGGACAGTCTCTATGTCAAGGATAAGACCGATATATATATCACAGGCTCTAATGCTTATATGCTCTCAGGTGAGCTTGCTACGCTGTTATCCGGAAGATATGTTGAGATTTCGATGCTGCCGCTTTCATTTGCAGAATATTCTGAGTTTCGCAGCGGTTCTCCTGATGAAGTGTTCGCTGAGTATATGCGTACCGGAGGATTCCCCTACATCGCTCAGATGGACAGTTCAAAAGAAAAGGCTGAGATGTACCTTGAGGGCATCTACAACACGATAATAGTCAAGGATATTGAGGAACGTCAGAAGCGCCGTGAAACAGATCCTAACAAGCGTAAGATAACTGATCTGGCACTGCTCAGGAATATTGCAAGATTCCTTTCGGGTTCTGTCGGAAGCCCGATATCCATAAAGAGCATCTCTGATTATATTACCTCCTCCGGACGTAAGGTCAGTGCTAACACTATAAGTGATTATGTTGATGCTCTGGTCGAGGCGTTTATCTTCTATCCTTTGGAAAGATATGATATCGTAGGCAAGCAGACTCTGAAAATGAATCAGAAGCTGTATATCGTCGATCTCGGCATCAGGAATCATTTATTGCCTCGCCGCAATTACGATTTGGGTTTTTCTCTTGAAAACATCGTCTGCCTTGAGCTCCTCCGCAGAGGATATAAGGTAAATATCGGCAAGCTTGGTACAACAGAAGTTGACTTCATTGCTGAGAAAAATAATCTCCTGCACTATTATCAGGTGACTGCCTCTCTTACAGATGAGAATACTTTCAATCGTGAAATAACACCGCTGAAAAATATTAATGATAATTATCCTAAAACAATACTCACTCTCGACCGTTTTACCATCGGTGACTATGAAGGTATCGAAGTTGTAAATGCAGTTGACTGGCTGCTTGGCAAGTCTTAATATAATGAAGAATGGCCGCCCAATGGGCGGCCATCATGTTATGTATTCGGACTAAATATTGCAAATAACGCCTTTATTTAATCAACAACAGCTCCCATTAGTCCGATCAATTTCTGTCCCTCATCATCAAAGAACTCCGCATTGGAAAAATCGCAGCCTTTGAAATGATTCATCTGTGAAAATATCTCACGTTTCAGCTTGTCGCTTATTTGCGTTTCGGGAGTTGTAAATTTCTCCGTGCAGTCGTAAAATTCCTCAATTACCGTATATCCCTTTTGATTTTTTGAGAAAATTATTTTTCCTGTTACCACGTCCAGATTCACAACAGAATTGCAGGAAATCAGACTAACAGCGGTTTCATCGTCGGAAAAAACAGCATACTCAAACTCCCTGCCCTCCTCAACAAATTCAGAGAGAGTTTTCTCCCAGACAAGCCGGTTATCCGTGCAGTCCCACATCGTAACATAGCCGTTTTCAAAGGCAGTAATACGATATCTGCCGTCGTTTGTGAGGGCGTTTGCGGTAATATCCGCAATCCCGAGAAAAAACACCCAACTGTAGCAAAAACTGCATGGATACTCCCCGTTCAGACTGAATTTTATGCCGTCAGGAATCCTGAAATAGAGATCCTGACCGCTGAAATCAACTCCGCAGATCACGTTCCCACGGGCAAGACTCATAACCTTTATAACGCACTCGGCAGTGTGCAGAGCGGAAATATTCTTCGACATATCAAGAATAGAATCAAGTACTGTCCGCTGATAATGAAAATCCTCGCAGGGAGCATTCCAGTAGTCGCCGCAAATTTCACCGATAAGTCGGTAAATATCGTCCTCGTCGTAGAACCACATCATGTCAAGACCATATTTTTTGAACAGTTCCGTTCGTTCCTCAGCGTGGTCGTACTCATAGGAAGTCCACAGCGTATCGCCGAGGTTGACTATCTGTTTTGCCGCAAAATAGTCACGGAAATACTGATGCGTAAAATGAAGCTTGTGCGGCTCAGCTTTTGAAGTGGTCAGAAATCCAACATTGTCCGTCAGAAGTTCAACAATATCCACGTTTTCCCTGCTTTCGAGCAGGGACTTTTTTCTGTATTTTTTTGGAGCAATATAGTTCTGAAAAACTCGCTCATTCAGCAGATAAAGCTCTGTTGCTTTGTTCATAGCTTCAGCTAAACTGCCACGGTCAATTTCATAGCAAAAGCTGTCCGTCATCATTTTTGCGGCAAACGGCAAAGCATATTGAACCGCAAAACGCACGAGACTTTCCTCCGGCAAACGGCTCTGAATATTCATAATATAGCTGTCCAGCAGTTCTCCCTGTGTGTTCAGCTCACTGTTATCGCTGTTGGTGTAAATGTTCAGAAAAAGCGGAGCTTTAAGGACTTTCAATAATTCCAAATTATACGAATTACAGCACTTTTCTGACAATATATTATTCAATTCATCATCTGTCACTCCACACACTTCAACGTGTTTGAAATCATCAAAAGCGCTGTAATTGGGTATTGTTCGTCCGGTTATGATTATGCGAATATTTATCCATTTATTCGCAATATATTCAAGTTCTGAGATAAGCTGTATCTGCAATTCAGTGGAAAGTTCATTCAATCCGTCAAGTAATAATGTGTACTTCGGAGAATTGTCAGCAGGAGGACTTTTCAGCAATTCATTCAATTCAGTCAGACGCTGCAAAACTTCGTTTTCACCCTCACAGGCAGCAGCATTTTCGTATGTCAGATATTCGTACTGATAGAAATATTTCAGCAGGATCTGCACCAGAATCCAACAGCTTTCCGACTGAAGATTTTCGTGAAATTCAGCTTTGTATTTGTGCAATTGAAATATGAAATTCACCGATTTATCACAGTTTAATTCATCAAACAGCAAAGTTGATTTACCCGAACCTCCGCCGCCGTAAATGAAAACATTTCCACATTGCGACAGATCTGTTGTCGGATTATTTTCGCAGTACATTTCAAGTTTATATCTTCTTTTCGGCGATGCAGCAAACTCATCAACGGCATATTTTCGCTTAGCATTTTCAGCAAGGCTTTCTACAAGATTCGTTGGAGATTCAAGTACAAGACTTTGTACATTCCGATATCTTACAACGGAAAATCTCAGCCTGTCCGGAAGATCAAGCAGCTGCAAAGTTTTGCTTTCCAATGAATATTTATGCACAAAATGGAGCGTTCCAAGCAATAGTGCCTCAATACACACGCGTTTTGGATGAGCGTAACTGCCTAAAAGTTCGGTTTTTGAGATTTTCCGATTGCCATAAATCAAGGTTTCAACATTACTGTCCTGACAGATAATTTCAAGTAAAGTGTAGTTAAACTGCTGTATTTTTCTCTCATCAAGAACCTCATCGCAAAATGTTTTCATTTTAGCAATATAGTTCAAATTATTGCTATAGTTATCCTCAAATTTCTGAAATTTAAAAAGCTGAAAGGGATAATTTTTTTCTGTTTTAATATAGCGGTTCAGGAACTTATCTATTCGTGAGTATGCAGTTGGGTCGGCTGTAAAACTGCCGAATTTTCGGAGAATATCAAGTTCTGCTGAGACATCTTCATTCTCTCGGTCAGAAATGATACACATAAGCTTTACATAGATCCTGCCGTTGCCAAGCTTTCCGGCACCGGTTTTCTTGCACTGAAAATCAGTGACAGCAGTGTGTTCAGATTCAGCATTTTCCCCCTCCAAACTTGCGATAAATCCGGCGTTTTTTGCGATAAAGTCTCCTGAAATTTATGATACAATTAAATTGACAAATTAATTGTATCATGGCTGTGCTTTGATGTCAATAAAAAAATGCCGCAAATTTCTTCAATTTGCGACACTGGTTTATATGATACATATTATCATATTTTGCAGTAAATTTCAATATGTTTTTATTGATTTTACTCAAAAGAATACAAATTTTGTATATCTGCACAAACATAATTGTTTTAATTTGTCAATATATACTATGCTTTTTAAGCGTA
>UQXS01000146.1 GCA_900545125.1 uncultured Ruminococcus sp. | reverse complement strand
GCTTGATATTTCTTTCAAGCTGCTCTGCCTTTTTGCTGAATTTCTCTATTTTTGCATCATATAAAGCCATTATGTACCTCCGTTAATACAGCACGAGCCGAGGATCAATATAGTCCCAGCCGTAGCCGTCGGTGTCTATATAAATATGGAAATTAACATTTCCGGCTGTTGTTTTGGCAAATTCCTTGCCTTCCTTGATACTGTCGCCCTCCTCGTAGTCATTTATAAGCACCGCATTTGCAATGGTGACTTCCGTATCACGCTTAGTACCGCCCGTGCCGTCATACCAATACTGTACATCGTCCTTGCGGATAGTGATTTTGTTGTCATCGGTATCAACATCGGTTATCTTACCGCTGAAAGGCATTTTGAGCTTTGTACCGCTGTCAGCATACACCTTGATACCCTGGTACAGACCGTCACTTTCTTCATTCCAGCCTGTCATTTCATATCCGAACTCTCTTTTGAGGGAATAGTCACGGATAGACGGCTCGGGCAGAAGATTATGCAAGGTCTGATGATTGCCATAGAGTGTATTTCCGTCCTCGTTGCCGACAAGCAGATTGTAATACTGCCAGCGTTCTGTCTTGTGGGACATTGATTTTAGCTTGTCCTCTATGACCTCATCAAAAGTCTTTTTCTGCTTGACGTTGTAGTAGAGATTGCACTCCGTTTTCCAATACTGTTTCTGCACATAACCATACAGAGCTGAACAATTGCTGTCGCCTGTCCACGATCTCGCATCGGATTCTGTAATCATGAACCAAGCATCATCGTTCTCCCAACCGTAGAACGAACGGTACTGATTATCTCCGTCATGATTTTGGAAGAAAAATTTGCCGTTATCATCTATCCAATAGAACGGTGGCTTTGTATGTGCGCTGTCTGCATAATAGCGGTTATCAAGAACATAATAGCCCGTGAGAGCATAATCTTCGTTTGGGTTCAGTACACGATAATTGCTGTTCATATAACAATAGCCGTCACCGTCAAGATACTGACCAAGCTCTGAGGTATAAGAAGTCGGCTTGAATTTGTAAGTCCAAGCTCCGTTGCTTTTACTTGCTGATTGCTCGCAATAATAGTAACTGCCGTCGGTACTGCTTCCACCGCCGAAATATACATAGGTGTCAAGCTCCTCCCAACGGGATTTATTGTCATACCAATATACGAACTCATACTCCGCATTGAAAATGTCCTCAAGCAAATCCTCTGTATCGCTTTTGAATTTCCAATACTTAATATCGCCGTTATCATCGGCATCAAAATCATAGTAATACGCACTCAGAAAAGCCCACAGTTTGTAGCAATCGAAATCATATTGCGGTTTCCAATCGTAGATCGAAGATTTGCCCCAGTACCAGTTGTCGGGTTTATCTTTAAGGTCTTTTTTATTAGCACCAAAAGCAGTCAGACCTTTTTTCCAATCAGAAGTATCGCTGACTTTAAGTATTTTCTGATTGAAGTTATAAACAAGCTCCGTGTAATACTTTTCAGCTTCGGAAAGGTCATAGTCCTGCGCCGCATAAGTGCCGAGAGTAAAACCACCGCCTGAAACTATGGAGCTGAAAATCATGATGATAAAAGCAAACACAAGAAAGATAATAAGTATCGGAACAGCTATTGCTGCAAAGAACTTTTTGACTTCCTTTTCATAGACATTTTTCACGAATTTGAAAGCCGACTTGAATCTCTCAGCCACCGTTTTTTTAGTTTTCTTATTTTTGGGTTTACGCTTCTTTCTCTGCTTGTATTTATCGTGATTTTCATTCAGCTTGTTTTCCTGCCGATTGAGTTTTTTATTGGATTTCGACTTTTCATCGGACAGGCGATCACGCTTTTTTTCTTCTCGCTGTAACCACTGAGGCTTACTTATCTTATCTTTGACAGGTTCAGCTATTCTGCGTTTTGCAGAGTCAATGGCGTGAAGCATATCGTTATCCTGATCTTCATTGACAGCTTTCTGCCACGCAGAAGCCTTCATTCGCTTTACCGAATATGAGGCAGGCTTTAATGCAAGCAAGCCGGGACGGGAGTTTCTGGCGATTTTTTTCTGATTACGCAGTTCCTTAACACGGAACTGCTGTTCTGTTTTTAGCTGTTTACGCTCAAAATTCAGCTCACGCTTTGTCTGCTTATATGCCTGCAATCGGCGCTTGTTCATCGCCTTGCGGAGCGTATTGCCCTTATCTTTTACAATTCGGGCTTTATACTCCGCCTTTGCTTTCTTCAAATCGGCTTTTGTCGCAGCCATTTTCGGCTTCTGAGTTTTCGCCTTATAGAGCTTGTTATCAGCTTTCTTTAGCTGTAACTTCGCTTTTTCGAGCTTATACTGCTTCTTTGTTTTCAGGTGATTGTGCGTACCCTTGACAGCATCGACCGCCGTGCGACCCACAAGAAATACGCCACGATGATAATCGTCCACCGCTTCACGGGTGTATTTCTGTTTGAGCTTGTTGCGGACTTCACGCTGGGCGGTGTCGGCGGTTTTGATACCGCCAGTTTCCGCTGCGAGACCGGTATCGACCGCCGTCTGAGCAACATCATGTACTGCGAAATTCACAGCACGGACGTTTGCCTTGAACAGCTTTCCCTTGAATGTCTTTGGCTGCCATGATTTGATCGTCCGTGTGACTGACGGTTTATCGCCCTGAATGCGGTATTTTGCATTTGCAAACTTATGGACGATACCCCGACCGCCGTGATGCGTTTTCTCACCACGGACGATATATGCACGGGTATGAAAGCGACCTCTGCTGTTTGCTTCACGGCGGAAGTCTATCTGAAACTGCTTCGACCGTCTGCTGACTTTGTCGAAACGAGCCTGCGCTCTACGGAGGTTATTCTCTTCTCTCTGTAAGCTCATAAATCCTCCAATCTGCGCAGTTTACGCACCCTCAGTAGGTTTCGTGGTCATAAGTTTATACATCTCTGTATCCATCGGAAAATGGTCTGTAAACGGCAAAAGCACTTTATCATAGCGGATAAGTCCCTCGCCCGGACCGCTGTTTGTTACAAACTTCATCTGCTCCTTTGAAATATGGAGCTTTTCAGCGAGAATGTCTCTGTCTCCGGCTGCCTGGTTCAGCATATATACAAAATCCGAGTTATCAAAGATGTTCTCAACCTCCTGAGAAGAAAGCAAGTCCTTGACATTTTGCGTGATGCCTGTCGGCACACCGCCCCACTTACGGAAACGCTTCCATATTTCTGCGCTGTACTTCGCTGTCTGTTCCTCTTTCAGAAGGAGGTGGAACTCATCAATGTAGTAGCGAGTGATTTTTTTCTTTTCACGGTTAGCTGATACTCTGTTCCATACCGTATCCTGAACGATCAGCATACCTACTTTTTTTAGCTGATTGCCAAGCTCCTTAATATCAAAGCAGATGATACGATTACTCATATCAATGTTGGTGCAGTGATTAAAGAGATTCTGGCTGCCGTTTACGAACATTTCAAGAGAATTTGCTACACGCAGAGCGACTTCGCCTTCATTATTAAGCTCCTGCTGCAAATCGGAGAGAAGCGGCATCTTTTCAGGCGTCGGCTCATTTTCGATAAAATGCTTGTAGATGCTCTGAACACATTTGTCGATAACAGAGCGTTCCTCAGCGGAAAGACCGTAGCGACCTCCGACAATGATCTCACAAAGCGAAATCAGGAAGTCGGACTTATTTGCGATCACTTCCATAGGATTGCTGAACAGATAATCGTCAATGGTAATGTCCATAGGGTTGATATGCTGTTCGGAATTGCTTGCAATTCTGATAAGCTGTCCGTGCAGAGCCGAAACAAGCGGAAAATACTCTCCTTCGGGGTCGCAGATGATTATGTCATCAACTGTTGTAAGAAAGCAGTCGAGTATTTCACGCTTTACGCTGAAACTCTTGCCTGCACCCGGCGTACCGAGGATAAGTCCATTCGGATTTTTGAGCCTTGACCTGTTGGCACGGATCATATTTCCCGACAGCGTATTGATTCCGTAATAGGTAGCCTGTCCGTCCTGAAACAGCTCTTTAGTGGTAAACGGCACGAAGATAGCGATACCGCTTGTGTGCATCTCACGGCGGACAGGAATCTCGTTATAGCACAGCGGAAGTGTGGAAACGAGTGTCTGTTCCTGTCGATAATCATAGGGAAACATCGTGCAGTTATTCTTCTGGCAGACACGCTTCAGCATTTCAGAAAGAAGTTTCAGCTCCTTTTTACTTTTTGCATAAGCTCTCAGTGAAATACTGATATGAAAAAGACGCTCATTCTTGCTGTTCAGATCAGCGAGGAGCTTTTCAATGTCCTCGATATACATCTTGATCGCAGGAGGAAGAATATCGGGATCATAACCCGATTGCGAAGCCTTTTTCTGTTCGTCGATTTTCATCTGCTCCACATTGGTGAGCTTCTTTTTGACGAATTTCAGGGCATCTATCTGGTCCAGCGGATCAACATGAATATTCACGCAGAAAAGGTTCTGCATTTCAAGGAAGTCCTTTAATATCTCGTCCGACAGCTCTCCGGCAAGGATATTCATACCCCATACAGCACCGTAGGCATTGCCGATCTCAAAATCTGCCTTGTTGAATTTTAGTGATGGAGGACTGATAAAGTCCTTCGTGTCCATTCCAGCTTTAAGCATAGAGTCCCAATTGAAAATGAAGGGGGAGTTTCTGTAGGGATTGAGAGCATAGTACAGGGCTTCGAGCCTTTGCTTGCCGTCAAGTAATTCAGCTTCAACACCAAAAGCCTTAAATCCTTTGATAATATCATTCTTTATGCTCATCAGCTTTGCCCTTGCTGCCTTGTATGATGTGGACTCGATACCGAATGTCAGGAACTTTCTTGCCGACTGACCGTTAGAGCCTTTCATCAGCTTATCGGTCAGCATTTCGCTGTACTCCTTGCGGATCGCATTGAAATCATCGTCCTGTTCGGGTATCTGCACCGTTTTTACGAGCTTTTCCTTTGATCTGTTTTGATTTTCAAAGGTAAGCTGGAATTTGATCGTATTGTCAAAGAGATTGATAACATCACAGTATTTACTGAAAATATTGTTCTGTTCCTCAAACTCCGAAATAGAGTAATTGGCATCATAAAACTGTACCGTCATAGAGAAGAAGTTCTCCGATACCTGGCAAACACCGTCCTTATACATACACATATATGGAATCGTGTTCTGCACCGTAGTCTTACCGCCATTAGCACTCTTGATTTCCGCTATTCGTGCGGAAAGTATTTTTTTGTCCTCTTTTGTAAGCTGAGAGGCTGGCTTGCCCATGACAACCTTTGCTTTGCTGCGGTTATCACTTTTATTGGCATTTCTCTTTCTAAAGCCCATTGGTAACCTCCGTTTGTATTCAAAAGCGGAGACACCGAAAGTGTACTATATAGTAAGCCGTATCAGCCTTTTCTTTCGGCATCTCTCAGCTTTTTCTTGATTCTTGTGTATTCGATATGCCTTTCAAAGCACTCAAATATGTTTGTTGTGCGGTAATACCGCTTTCGAGGTCTTGTAAAGTATTCACGCATATATTTTGCCTGTTTTTCCAAGAAAACACCATTTTTCTTATAAAGTCCACAGAGTATCGCAGGAGCAGCGACTGCACCCATAGCGAATATCGCCCCGGACATTCCTATAGCTGTTTTCGTCAGAAAGAAAACAGGCGCTCCGAGAACAAGACCGATACCAAAGCATATTACCTGTCTTTTGGTAAATCCCATAATGAACTTCTCTTTGATGTCGTTCAGGTCTTTAGGGATTTGTACATAATGTGCCATAAATCCTCCAATCTTGTTCAAGGTCAATGTGCGTTAAACACACTTTTGCTGATAGCTCCTGTACGCAGAATGGTAAAGATAAGTGCTGCCGTGTATCCCATTAGCATTGCCATTTGCATTATCACACCGTCCTTGCTTGAATTGAGCGTAGCGATCATATTGCTAAACAGCGTTTTGAAGATACCGAGTGCGACTACGATAAAGAAACCCTGGAAAGAAAGAGCTAAAAGTTGCTTTATCCAGTTTTTACCGATGCTCGCCCATTCTCCGCTGTCCATCATTGTTGCCATAGGAATAGGTGCAATGCTGAGATACATAAACACCTCGATGATACGGCTT
>UQXS01000145.1 GCA_900545125.1 uncultured Ruminococcus sp. | reverse complement strand
CCGGCTTTGAACCTGTATAAGTATCATTCTCTTTACAAGCCACTGCGACACACGTTCCACTGACAAACTTTGCTTCAAAATCCAGCTTTTCTACATCATTGAAATAATTTGAGATTTTTTCATACATCATTTTCTCTTCGCCTTCCCCTGATGACTTACCGTCAAGTTCCAGGCTTACTGAATCATCGCCTTTATTGTAGCTTACCGATATAAAATATTTTGTGTCAATGCCCTCTTCGTCCATTTCAGTAATAGCAGTGTTGACTGCATTGCAGAGTGTAGCAGCGGATGAGTTTGCAGATGTGATCTTGCTTTTAACCGCATATCTTGAATCTCCCTTGTCCTCTTTTTCTTCCTCGTCTCCGCATGAAACAAAAGCTGTTGTGCATAACATCATTGCGCCACATAATACGGCAAATATCTTATTTCTTTTCATTTTTTTCTTTCCCCTTATAAAATTAATTATATTATTAGTATACTGCAATATTTTAATTCTGTCAAGTTTTACAAAAGCTGTCAGCCCCTCAAGACTGACCGCAATTTTATATTACTTAAAATATTTTACGCCGCTTTCAAATATCTTCTGATCCTTGTTTCCGTCAACGTTTTTGCCGATATAAGTACCCATACGCTCGCTGTGACCCATCTTTCCAAGAACTCGTCCGTCCGGTGAAGTGATTCCCTCGATCGCTTCTACTGATGTATTTGGATTGTAACGTATATCCATAGTCGGATTGCCGTTAAGATCAACATACTGCGTAGCTATCTGACCGTTTTTAGCCATCTGCTGGATAAGGCTTGCCGGTGCGACAAATCTTCCCTCACCATGAGAAATCGGAATTGTATGGATATCTCCAACCTCACAGCCGTAAAGCCACGGACTCTTGTTTGATGCTATCCTCGTTGTGACCATCATGGACTGGTGACGTGCTATCGTATTGAATGTCAGTGTAGGTGACTCCTCCGTCATGTCAACTATCTCTCCGTAAGGAACAAGTCCAAGCTTGATGAGCGCCTGGAATCCATTACAGATACCAAGCATGAGTCCGTCACGGTTTTTCAGCAGATCATGAACGGCATCCTTGATCCTCGGATTGCGGAAAAACGCTGTAATGAACTTTCCGCTTCCCTCCGGCTCGTCACCGCCGCTGAATCCGCCGGGTATCATAATTATCTGCGATTTTCTGATCGCTCTTTCAAAATAATTTACAGATTCCTCAATAGCGGATGCCGACAGGTTTCTTATAACGACCGTTTCAGGAACAGCTCCGGCTCTTTCAAAGGCTCTTGCTGTATCGTATTCACAGTTTGTGCCCGGGAACACAGGTATCAGAACTCTTGGCTGGGCTGCCTTTATAGACGCTGTCAGATGCAGTCTATCGGAATAAGAATAAACCTCGGGAGTAACATCTGCGGTCTTTATTCTGCACGGGAACACAGGTTCAAGCTTGCCCTCCCATACACGCTGAATATTGTCGAGATTTACTGTGTAATCCATGCAGCGTATAGTATATTCTGAAATTGTTTTTCCGATAACGTACTCGTCCTCATGGGATTCGCCGTTAAGCTCGATAATAAACGAACCATAGCACGGTCTGAACAGCTGATTGCTTGCGAGACGTACGTCAAAGGCGAAACCAAGCTTGTTTCCGAAGCACATCTTAGCGATACCCTCGGCAGCTCCGCCGTAGCCGATTGTCCATATCGCATTTGCACGACCGTCGGCAATGATCTTCTCAACCTTGTCAAAGCAAGCCCTTATGCTGTTAAATTTCGGCAAACTATTTTCATCGTATTCGGGAGTAATCATAATTACACTGTTTCCTGCACCCTTGAATTCGGTGGAAACAACTTTGTCAGCCATTGCTGTAGATACTGCAAATGATACAAGCGTGGGCGGAACATCAATGTTTTCAAAAGTTCCGGACATTGAATCCTTTCCGCCTATGGAACCGCATCCCATTTCAAGCTGTGCTTTGAAAGCTCCAAGAAGTGCAGCCATAGGCTTGCCCCAGCGTCTGGGATCATTCTGCGTTCTTTCAAAATACTCCTGGAAAGTCAGCCAGCATTTCTTGTATGTACCGCCTGCTGCAACGACCTTTGCAATAGACTCAACAACAGCCAGCATGGCTCCATGATATGGACTTTTTTCAGATATATCAGGATTGTAACCCCAGCCCATGAGAGAACAGGTCTTTGTCTCACCTGTCAGTACGGGTATCTTCGCTGCCATAGCCTGCGACGGAGTCATCTGATATACACCGCCGAAAGGCATGAGAACCGTTCCTGCTCCGATTGTTGAATCAAACTTCTCGATGAGCCCTTTCTGTGAGCAGACATTAAGATTTGACATAAGCTCTGTCCATGTTTCGGCACTGTCGGTGATCTCTTCTATCTTTCCTGCCAGAGGCGCTTCTATTTCGATATCCGTATATTTCGGAGCACCGTTTGAATTCAGGAACTCACGTGAAAGATCAACAATGGTATTGCCGTTCCAGACCATTTTCAGACGTGGTTCTTCAACAACATCAGCAACAAGAGTTGCTTCAAGATTCTCCTTTGCTGCCTCTTCCATGAACTTTTCCATATCCTCCGGAGCAATAACAACAGCCATTCTCTCCTGCGATTCGGAAATGGCTATCTCCGTGCCGTCCAGTCCCTCGTACTTCTTGGGAACGGCATTAAGATTAATTACAAGTCCGTCGGTAAGCTCACCTATAGCTACAGATACACCACCTGCACCAAAGTCGTTGCAGCGTTTTATCATCTTCGTAACATCAGGATTTCTGAACAATCTCTGGAGCTTTCTCTCCTCCGGCGGATTTCCTTTCTGTACCTCCGCACCGCAGTGCTCAAGGGATTCAAGGGTGTGAGACTTGGAAGATCCCGTAGCTCCGCCGCAGCCGTCACGTCCCGTTTTTCCTCCGAGAAGAATGACGATATCTCCCGGAACAGGTCTTTCACGTCTGATATTTTCAGCCGGAGCAGCTCCTAAAACAGCTCCTATCTCCATTCTCTTTGCCACATATCCGGGATGATAAACTTCCGCAACATGACCTGTGGCAAGTCCGATCTGATTTCCGTAGGAACTGTAACCGTTAGCAGCACCTACCGTTATCTTTCTCTGGGGAAGTTTTCCGGTAATGGTATCCTCGACCGGCACAAGCGGATTTGCAGCTCCTGTCACACGCATTGCCTGATAAACGTAGGAACGTCCTGAAAGCGGATCACGGATAGCTCCGCCGAGACAAGTAGCAGCTCCGCCGAACGGTTCGATTTCTGTAGGATGATTGTGAGTCTCGTTTTTGAACATGAGAATCCAATCCTCAAGTTCTCCGTCTATATCTACCTTGATCTTAACGGAACAGGCATTGATCTCCTCACTTTCGTCAATGTCAGGAAGAAGTCCGTCATTTTTAAGTTTTTTAGCAGCAAGCGTTCCGATATCCATAAGAGTAACGGGACGATCTGTTCTGCCCAGCTCTTCACGGACATTGAGGTACATATCGTATGTATCTTTTATATAAGGCGTCTTTATGTCAACATTTTCAACATTTGTAAGAAATGTAGTGTGGCGGCAGTGATCCGACCAATATGTGTCGATCATTCTGATTTCGGTGATAGTCGGATTGCGCTTTTCCTCGTTTCGGAAATAATCCTGGCAGAACTTGATATCATCATAATCCATAGCAAGTCCAAATTCATCTATAAAAGCGTGAAGTCCAAAGGCATTGAGATTTATAAAACCTTCAAGCTCTTCAACAGTTTCAGGAATATCATAATTCGTATCCAGACTTTCAGGCTTTTCAAGGGAAGCTTCACGGCTCTCCACGGGATTGATTATATATGCTTTGAGCCTGTTGAATTCCTCATCTGTCAGATGGCCTGAAACAATATAAACACGGGCATTTCTAACACGGCATCTTTCACCCTGACGGAGGATCTGTATGCACTGCTCGCAGCTGTCGGCTCTCTGATCGAACTGACCGGGAAGATATTCAACGGCAAATACTCTGTCATTCTCGCCCACAGGAGGCATCTCGTCGTAAACAACATCAACGGCGGGCTCGGAAAAAACGGTATTGACTGCGGCATCGAAATCATCTCTGCCAAGCTTGTCGGCATCATATCTGTTAAGTATCCTGAGACCTGTCAGATTCAGTCTTAAAGCCGTTCTGACATCGTTCATCACGGAACGTGCCTCAACGGCAAATTCCGGTTTTTTTTCTGCATAAATTCTGTATACGGACATATTTAAATCTCCTTTTCTGATTTAAGGTTCACATATGCTGCCATAACAGCAATTATTGTGCGCCTCTTCTATTGTAACATAAAAAATGCAATTACGCAAACTTTTTTTTGAATTTTTCCGAGAAATTTTTATTACCGTGTAGTCAGGAGCATGTCCCTGATGAAATTCATCTGAATTTTCACGTTCAAACAGTACGGGGACTGTTTTCCCGACAAGGCTCTGCATATATTTTTTCTGCAATTTTTCACCAAGCGCTTTCATGCGTTCAGCACGTTCAGTCTTTATATTTTTAGGTACTTGATTATTCAGCTGTGCGGCAATTGTGCCATTACGTGGAGAATACTGAAATACATGAATCTTTGCAAATCCAACTTCTTCAACAAAAGCCATTGATTCGGCAAATTCTTCATCCGTTTCCTGCGGAAATCCTACCATGATATCAGTCGTGAAAGCAGCTTCGGGAAATATACGGCGGATTTTCTTTACAAGCGTCATATATTCTCCGGGAGTATATTTTCTGTGCATTCTCTGCAATGTCCGGAGGCTTCCGCTCTGGAGCGACAGGTGAAACTGCGGACAGAATTCCGGCAGCTGCGAAAGTCTTGTCAAATCATCGTCGGAAATCATTTCGGGTTCAAGTGAACCAAGTCTCACACGCTCAATTCCGTCTGTTTTACAGCATTCCTCAACGGCATCCACAAGGCGCAGACCGTATTCCTGACCGTAAAAAGCAAGATTTATCCCCACAAGAACAATCTCCCTGTGACCTGTTTCTGCAAACAGTTTTGCCTCTTTTCTGATTGATTCCATAGGCTTGCTTCTGCACCGTCCACGTGCGTAAGGTATGATACAGTATGAACAAAAGCAGTTGCAGCCGTCCTGTATCTTTAAAAATGCCCTCGTTCTGCCGGAAATACAGCCGTCCGACATATCTTCAAACACATCGTTTCCCGTATATTCGGTGATTTCAACTATCCGGCTTCTGCTTTCTATCGCCTGCTTGACCAGTCCGGGCAGCTTCTCCCTTTCCTTCGTACCTGTGATTATGTCCGCTTCCATGCATTTATCGGCTGTTTCCGGCGCAGCCTGCGGCAGACATCCGGTAAGAACGATGACCGAATCAGGATGATCTCTGCGCAGTTTCCTGACGGCATACAGCGATTTGCTGTCGCCGCTTCCCGTAACGGTACATGAATTTACCACGAAAACATCCGCATCATCTTCCGTTTCCGACAGAATGAAATCCTGCTTCGCAAAACAATTCATCATACATTCCGTTTCATACCGGCTAACTTTACAGCCGAAAGTTATAAAAAATATCTTATACATATTTCACCTTATCATCATAGTTTGTTCCCTGTTTTATCATGTTAAAAGTGCACAAATTACTCACGCACTTTTTATGCAGTCTCAATAATTATCAGCTATGAATAAAAAAGCCCTCATCAAATACAACTCAATTATACTAAATTGACAAAATTGCTGTAAACGGCTTGACAAAGGGCTTTTTTAATGCTAATATATAAGTGCGGAAGGGCCAATCCGCAAAAAAGAAATAAACAAGAATAAACATCCACAAACACACCTTTATTACAGGAGGTATCAGTATGACAAAGACAACAATTTTTCTTCAGGCAATCAATGATGTCAAGGAATTCGTGACCATCGTAATGCACTATGATTTCGATATCGATCTCGTATCCGGAAGATACGCAGTTGATGCAAAGTCTATCATGGGAATTTTCAGCCTTGATCTTTCAAAGCCGATTCAGCTCAATGCACACACAGATGATGCCGATAAGTTCCTTAAGGACATCGAAAAATTCATCGTTAAGTAAACATATTCCTGTAAAAAGACTGCTCCGGCAGTCTTTTTAGCTTTTAGAAAACTAAGGGAACGCCCTCTCTTACAGGGCGTTCCCTCTTTAAAAACAGTCCACCGGACTGTTTTTAAA
>UQXS01000144.1 GCA_900545125.1 uncultured Ruminococcus sp. | reverse complement strand
CCATGTTTACGCCGTTTTGTATAGTACTTGGGCGGTTTAGTTTTGCGGAATCAAGTCAAATTCAGATAATGCGGAAATCAAAAAATTTAGCACGAAATGTGACGGACTTGGACAATTTTATCCTGGAATAATCATGTACCGGCGAGAAAAAGGGGTAAGCAAAGGAAGATTTCTGAATAAGAAACCAGATAATTTTAGTTATTGCATCTTTGAAATGAGTAAGGATAAAGAGCCATTAAGAATAAGGAAATTTAATCAATTTGGTTGTGATTCCAGTTACTATTTCTATCAAAATAATAGCTGTCATTATTGTGTGCCTTTGCGGGGAGATACCGTTACGCCTTATGGAAGATATGTTTCAGATAATCCACAAAAGATGGGGTTATCACCGAATATGCCGAATTTGACAATTCATCAATTATTCTTGAAAAATATGATTACAGTAATTTGAGTAAGGGCTTTTTTGAATGCCATTGGTGCTATTACTATAATTCGGATTTCAATTCTATTTCAGAATCTGCTTTTGATTTATTGACAAGTTCACTAAGCGATAAATTAAAAAGCAAGATAAATTTTCCGGCAAAGGGAAATACTACCATAAGGAAATCTGATTATTATTACAAGATTTTTATAGACGGAAAAAGAATTGAGAAGATCGAAGAATATAATAATGCTAACGCAGAAATGAAGTATATAAGAAATATCTATTAAGAAACTTGATAAAAACATTCTTGTTTATTTTGCAATAGCGTCGAGTATAAAAAAATCCTCCCAATAATATGGGAGGAAAAATAAGGGTATTATATAATGTGGAATATATACATAACCTCAATGAGGTTTATGCCGGATTAATGGATCTTTCACCGTACACCGCCGGTGTATCACACGCCGAAAAGGAGCTTGTCGTATGTTGGGAACGGCCAGCGGTCAGCAGCAGTAACAGTTTCAGCCTTGTCTGCGGAAGTTCTGAGCTTATCCATAGCAGGAAGAACCGTGTCACGTACAAACTCGGCGGCAGGGATTATCTTTTCAATGCCCTTGAGTTCCTCGACAGCGCCTTCGAGTTCGGCGGCAGATGCGTCCATAGAGTCGATAATGTCAGAGAGTTCTGCAACGAGTTTTGTTTCGTATGCGCATACAGTTCCGGAGGCTACGTTTTTCTTTACGGCAACGGCGGAAGCTGTTTCGGCGGCAAATCTTGCCACAGCCGGAATAATTTCCTTTCTTGCCATGTCTATCATGGTTATCGCTTCGATGTTTACGGTCTTGACATAGTTGTCAAGCATGATATCGCAGCGTGAATATATCTCGCTTTCAGTGAAGATGCCGTGTGATGTGAGCATATCCACATTTTTTTTGTCACAGATACGAGGCATACAGTCGGCGGTAGTTTTCATATTCAGCAGACCTCTCTTTTCGGCTTCGGCTATCCACGCATCGTCATAGCCGTTGCCGTTGAAGATGATCCTCTTGTGCTCTGTAACGTTTTTCTTTATAAGCTCGTGGAGAGCCATGTTGAAATCCTCTGCCTTTTCAAGCTGATCTGCAAATTGTCTGAGAACTTCTGCTACAGCGGCGTTCAGATGAATATTTGCGCAGGAGATGCTGTTTGACGAGCCGAGCATACGGAATTCAAATTTGTTTCCGGTAAATGCAAACGGAGATGTTCTGTTTCTGTCGGTCGTATCCTTTCTGAACTGCGGGAGTACGCTTACGCCAAGCTGCATTCTTTCGGCTTTGCCGCCGGCATAGGGGGTATCGTTTTCAATTGCTTCAAGAACTTCAGTAAGTTCATCACCGAGGAAGATAGAGATAACAGCCGGAGGAGCTTCGTTTGCACCGAGACGGTGATCGTTTCCGGCAGTAGCAACTGAAAGGCGGAGGAGATCCTGATAATCGTCAACAGCCTTGATAACAGCCGTAAGGAAAAGCAGGAACTGAGCGTTCTCGTAGGGAGTTTCACCGGGAGAAAGAAGATTCACGCCTGTATCTGTTGAAATTGACCAGTTGTTGTGCTTGCCGGAACCGTTGACGCCTGCAAACGGTTTTTCGTGGAGCAGACAAACAAGTCCGTGGCGCTGTGCGACTTTCTGCATTACTTCCATGGTAAGCTGGTTATGGTCGGCTGCAATATTTGTGGTGGAGTAAATCGGAGCAAGCTCATGCTGTGCCGGAGCAACTTCGTTATGCTTTGTTTTTGCCAGGATACCCAGTTTCCAGAGTTCCTTGTCAAGATCTGCCATATATTCTGCGACTCTGGGCTTTATTGAGCCGAAGTAATGATCTTCCATTTCCTGTCCCTTTGGAGGCTTTGCGCCGAAAAGAGTTCTTCCGGTCATGATAAGATCTTTGCGCTGCTTCCACATCTCACGGTCAACAAGGAAGTATTCCTGCTCAGGGCCTACCGATGTCTTTACACATTTTACCTTGTCGTTGCCGAAAAGTTTAAGTATTCTCATTGCCTGCTTATTGATAGCTTCCATTGAACGCAGGAGGGGAACCTTTTTATCCAGAGCTTCTCCGCCGTAGGAGCAGAAAGCTGTTGGGATATAGAGTGTGCCGTCCTTAATGAAAGCATAGGATGTAGGATCCCATGCCGTATATCCTCTTGCTTCAAAAGTAGCACGGAGACCGCCGGAGGGAAAAGATGATGCGTCAGGCTCACCCTTTACAAGTTCCTTTCCGGAAAATTCCATGATGACACGTCCATCGGGAGAGGGAGTGATAAAACTGTCGTGCTTTTCAGCTGTAAGACCAGTAAGCGGCTGGAACCAGTGAGTGTAGTGGGTAGCGCCCTTTGATACTGCCCAGTCCTTCATGGCTGCTGCAACGGCATTTGCTACGGATATATCCAGCGGAGTTCCTCTGTCGATAGTCTTTTTAAGACTCTTGTATACCTTGTCTGAAAGTACCGATTTCATTACTCTGTCATCGAATACCATGCTGCCGAAATAATCTGTTACCTTTTCCATAATAATACCTCCGTTATGTGATTATGATAAGAGCGAAGCTCTGATAAAATCCGCAAATAATTTATGCGGTTTGTTGGGACGTGATTTGAATTCCGGGTGGAATTGTACCCCCACGAACCAGGGGTGATCCGGAAGTTCAACTATTTCTACCAGTCTTTCGTCAGGAGAAAGTCCGGCTATGCGCATACCTGCACCGGTGAGTTCTTTCCGGTAGGCGTTGTTGAATTCCCAGCGGTGGCGGTGGCGTTCGTATATAAGTTCCTTGCCGTAAAGTTCTCTGCAAAGTGAATCCTGTCCGAGACGGCAGGGATACAGACCAAGCCGCATTGTTCCGCCTTTCTGCATGATGTTTTTCTGGTTTTCCATTATGTCAATTACAGGGTCCGGAGTCTGACCGAATTCCGTGGAATTGGCTTCTGTTTTGCCAAGAACATTCCTTGCAAATTCGATAACTGACATCTGCATTCCAAGACATATGCCGAAAAACGGTATCTTATTCTCACGAGCGTACCGTATTGATTCTATCATACCCTCGATACCACGGCATCCGAATCCGCCGGGAACTATTATACCGCCGCAGCCTTTAAAGGTTTCCGCAGTATTTTCGGCGGTTATCTTTTCTGAATCTATCCATTCTATTTCAACGGAGGCATCATTGACAATGCCGCCGTGACGAAGAGCTTCCGCAACGGAGAGATATGCATCGTGCAGTTCCACGTATTTGCCTACAAGTGCGATTTTTACGTGCTTGTGAGCATTTTCCGCACGCTGTACCATTTCCGCCCATTCACTGAGATCGGGCACACGGTTTTCAAGTCCAAGATGATGACATACAGACTGCGCCAGACCTTCACGTTCAAGCCAGAGGGGAACTTCATACAGCGACGGTGCAGTCAGATTCTGAATGACATCTTCCTTGCGTATATTGCAGAAAAGTGCTATTTTTGCACGCATATCTGCCGGAATCTCTCTTTCGCTGCGGCATACGATAATATCCGGCTGTATGCCTATTGAGAGAAGTTCCTTTGCAGAATGCTGCGTAGGTTTTGATTTCAGTTCCTCTGAACCTGCAATATACGGTACAAGGGTCACATGGATATATGCCACATTGCTGCGTCCCTGTTCCGTTCCGACCTGCCTTATGGCTTCAAGGAACGGAGTGGATTCAATATCGCCGACTGTTCCGCCGATCTCTGTAATTACCACATCTGCGCCGGTATCCTTTGCCAGACTGTAGACCTTGTCCTTGATCTCGTTGGTGATATGGGGGATAACCTGAACCGTTCCGCCGAGATAATCTCCACGGCGTTCTTTAGTGATTACATTCCAGTAGATCTTTCCGGTAGTAACGTTGGAGTTGACAGACAGATTTTCGTCAACAAAGCGTTCATAGTGACCGAGGTCAAGATCGGTTTCCGTGCCGTCGTCCGTCACAAAGACCTCACCGTGCTGAAAAGGGGACATAGTTCCCGGATCTACGTTGATATAGGGGTCAAACTTCTGGATAGTGACCTTATATCCTCTTTGCTTCAGAAGTCTGCCGAGGGAAGCGGCTGTAATTCCCTTGCCCAGCCCCGACACAACTCCGCCGGTGACGAAAATGTACTTGGTTTGCATAATTTCTTTTTCTCCTTATATTCCACTGTTTTGCCAATGCCGTTCTTTATCAGAATACGGCATTGGCTATATTAATATTATTTATCGAACTGTCCTGAAAAGACTTTATTTTCCTCCTGAGAATCCTGAAGTGCATCGTAGTCCTGTTCTCCGGTACGGATTTTTACAACGTTTTCTATATCGTAGATAAAGATTTTTCCGTCGCCGTAGTTTCCGGTATAAAGAGCTGCCTTTGCAGCGTCAATAACAGTGTTTACAGGTACGGCGCAGACTGCTATTTCAGCCTTAACTTTCGGCAGAAGATTCATCTCAACGGGAGCGCCTCTGTAATATTTCTGCGCACCTTTCTGCATTCCGCAGCCGAGTACGTTTGTAACAGTGATACCTGTGATCTTAATGGATTCCATTGCTTCAATAAAATCCTGAAGTTTCTGCTGCTTGAATACGGCAACGATCTTTGTCATCTTAGGCTTGCCGTCAACAGAAGGCTTGACATAGCTTTCAACTTCAACTGCCTTTTCAACGGATACCTTGGGAACTTCAACTTTCTGAACACTTTTTGCGTCGTCTTTTGTATAGCCTTTCATTGAGATATCGCCCATTGAAGGAGCAAAGTCAGCATAAGAGGAAATAAGTCCGTGCTCTGTAACGTCAAGACCGAGGATCTCTTCCTGTTCGGAAGCTCTCAGACCGATAGTTTTCTTGATAACGAAGAATACGATCACCATTGTGACTGCCGTCCATGAAGCAACTGCGGCAACACCGAGAAGCTGTTTGCCGAGAAGTTCAAATCCGCCGCCGTAGAAAAGTCCCTCGCCGCAGATACCGCTTCCTGCAATATTGCCTTCGTCAAGGGTATAAGTTTCTGCAACTGCATAGCCGGGAGCTGATTTTGTAGCGAAAAGTCCTACTGCGATAGTTCCCCAGAGACCGTTCATCATGTGTACTGCGACTGCACCTACCGGATCGTCAATATGAAGAACGTAATCAAGGAACCATACGCCGAAGCATACGAGAAGTCCGGAAACGATACCTACGCATAAAGCACCGAAGCAGTCCATAACGTCGCATCCGGCTGTGATTCCGACAAGACCTGCCAGAGAAGCATTAAGACACATTGAAACATCGGGCTTGCCGTATTTGAGCCATGTGAATATCATACACGTTACCGTTGCAACAGCAGGAGCAACAGTTGTCGTGAGGAAGATAGAACCGAGCATTTCAACTGATTTAGAGGCGGCAGGGTTGAAACCGTACCAGCCGAACCAGAGGATGAAGCAGCCCAGAGCGCCTATTGTCAGGTTGTGACCGGGGATGGCATTTACCTTGATCTCGCCGGTTTTGGTTTTGGTGAATTTACCGATTCTCGGGCCGAGGATCGAAGCGCCGACCAGAGCAGAAATACCGCCTACCATGTGAATTGCGCACGAACCTGAAAGATCGTGGAAGCCCATTGTGTAAAGCCAGCCGTCAGAGTTCCAGATCCAGTGTGCTTCGATAGGATATATCAGCGCACTGATAACGCCGGAATAGATACAGTATGATATGAACTTTGTTCTTTCTGCCATAGCACCGGAAACGATCGTAGCAGAAGTTGCACAGAAAACAGTCTGGAAAATCAGGAAGGCCCAGAAAGGAACACCATCAGGAAGCATTGCACTTCCGTAATTTGC
>UQXS01000143.1 GCA_900545125.1 uncultured Ruminococcus sp. | reverse complement strand
AAAAAATAAGCAGTGATGCTTTTAAGGAGGTGCCATAATGGCTGTACCAAAGAGAAAAACTTCCAAGGCAAGACGTGATAAGAGACGTTCTGCTGTCTGGAAGCTGGAAGCTCCGGCTATGTCCAGATGTGATAACTGCGGCGCAATTAAAGCTCCGCACAGAGTCTGCAAAAACTGCGGTTTCTATAAGGGCGTTGAAGTTCTTAAAATGGACGCTGAATAATAGGCTTTACACGACCAATGAGAAGGAGAGGAGGAGTATTCCTTCTCTCCTTTTTAACATGGAGCAATTACTATGGTAACGATCAATAGTGTGATTCCCGGTTCACCCGCACATAAATGCGGTGCGGCAAAAGGGGATATACTCATTAAAATAAATGGTCATCCTGTCAGCGATGTTCTTGATTATATGTTTTACGCTGCGGAAAGCAGTCTTGACCTTGAGATACAGCGCAGTTCTTCTGTTATGCACCTGAAAGTCCAAAAGGGCGAATATGATGATCTCGGACTTGAATTCGAGACTTTTCTCATGGACTGCAAGCAGTCATGCCGCAACAAATGCGTATTCTGCTTTATAGATCAGATGCCTCCGGGAATGAGGGATACCCTTTACTTCAAGGACGATGATGCACGGCTTTCATTTTTACAGGGAAACTATGTTACCCTTACAAATCTGAATCAGAATGATATTGACCGTATAATCCGCATGAAGCTGAATATAAACGTATCGGTTCACACAACAAATCCGGAACTCAGAGTCAGAATGATGAATAATCGCTTTGCCGGAGAAAAACTGGATTATATCCGCCAGCTTGCCGAAAACGGTATCAATCTGAACTGCCAGATCGTCTGCTGTCCGGGTCTTAATGACGGAGCAGAACTCAGACGTTCTCTAAGTGATTTAGGTGAGCTTATGCCAAATATTTCGAGTATGGCTGTCGTTCCGGTGGGATTGTCGAAGTTCAGGGACGGTCTTTATCCGCTTACGCCTTTCACGAAGGAAACGGCAGGAGAAACCATTGATATCATTGAGGAATTTCAGTCTCAATTTCTTGAAAAATTCGGTACAAGAACGGTTTTCCCCTCTGATGAGTTCTATCTTATGGCAGAGCGAGAGATACCATCTGCCGAAAATTATGAGGATTATCCGCAGTATGAAAACGGCGTTGGTATGGTTCGGTCACTTATAGATGAATTTACAGATGCTCTTGACTGCGCTGAATATGATAACAGAAAGCGTCATGTTTCAATTGCTACCGGATATTCTGCTTTCGGAACAATAAGATCCCTTGCAGAAGCTGCCGAAAAACGATTTAATGGGTTGAAATGTACCGTCTACGCAATACGCAACGACTTTTTCGGCGAACGTATAACCGTTGCAGGGCTTATTACTGCGCAGGATCTTATCGCTCAGCTCAGGGACAAAGAGCTTGGCGAAGAGCTTCTCATATCTTCAGCAATGCTGAGAAAAGATTCAGATGTATTTTTAGATGATCTTACCGTTTTCGATGTTTCAAGGGAACTTGGCGTTCCGGTCACATCAGCCGAAAACGACGGATTTGATTTGCTGGATGCAATTTTAGGACTTAAATAGAAAGGAGATGTTCAATATGCCAACACCGATAGTAGCAGTGGTAGGTCGTCCTAACGTAGGAAAATCCACTCTTTTTAACAAACTGATAGGTCAGCGTCTTTCCATCGTCGAAGATACTCCCGGCGTTACCCGTGACCGTATCTATTCAAAATGCGAATGGAGAGGCAGAGAATTCATGGTCGTTGATACAGGCGGAATCGAGCCGGACAGCGATGATGTCATTCTCTCACAGATGCGGAGACAGTCGGAACTCGCTGTAGAAAAGGCAGATGTTATCGTCTTTGTGACAGATATACGATGCGGCGTGACTGCCGATGACTATACTGTCGCCCAGATGCTTCTGAAAAGCGGTAAACCTATCATTCTTGCCGTAAACAAATGCGATACTCTCGGCGAACCGCCTATGGAGCTGTATGAATTCTATAACCTTGGTCTTGGAGATCCTTACCCGATCTCTTCTGTTCATGGTCACGGAACAGGCGATATGCTTGATGCAATATTCGATTATCTTCCCGAATCACAGGAGGAAAAATACGATGAGGAATATATCCGTGTAGCCGTCATAGGAAAACCAAATGCCGGAAAATCTTCGCTGATAAACAAAATAGCCGGTGAAGAACGGGTTATAGTTTCAGATATCGCAGGAACTACCCGTGATTCCACAGATACTGTCATAGAAAACGAGTACGGAAAGTTCGTTTTTATTGATACCGCCGGAATCAGAAAGAAATCGAAAGTTACGGAAAAAATTGAACATTACAGTGTTCTGAGAGCTTACATGGCTATCGACCGTGCAGATGTGTGCGTTATAATGCTTGATGCATCGGAGGGATTTACCGAACAGGATTCAAAAGTTGCCGGATATGCACACGAACAGGGCAAGGCTTGCGTGGTGGCAGTAAATAAATGGGATCTTATTGAAAAAAATGATAAGACCATGCAGGAATTCCGTACAAAACTGGAAAATGATTTCAGCTTTATGTCATACGTTCCGTTTGTATTCATATCGGCAAAAACAGGTCAGCGTATAGGTAAGCTTTATGAGCTTATAAAGTACACTCACAGTCAGAACAGTATGAGGATATCTACAGGAATGCTCAATGATGTTCTCGCATACGCTACAACAAGAGTGCAGCCGCCGTCGGATAAAGGGCGAAGACTGAAAATCTACTATATGACGCAGCCGTCCACCAAGCCGCCGACGTTCGTTACGTTTGTAAACAAAGCGGAATTGTTCCATTTTTCTTACAGAAGATATATTGAAAATCAAATTCGCTCTACCTTCGGACTTGAGGGAACTCCTGTACGTTTCGTTGTGAGAGAGCGGGGAGGTAATGATAAATAATGAAAGTTTTATTAGCACTGATATTTGCTGCCGGTTCGGGATATCTCCTTGGCAGCCTTAATTTCTCAATTATTGTTGTAAAGCTCATGCAGGGACGAGATATCCGTGATATGGGCAGCCGCAATGCAGGTCTGACGAACACTTACAGATGTGCAGGAAGCACCTGTGCTCTTCTTACTCTTCTCGGGGACGTTTGCAAAGGAATAGTCGCTGTTCTAATTTCAAGAGGTGTCTGCGATCTTCTCAATGCCGGAATGAATCCGGGAGACGATACTCACTATATCGGATATATTGCAGGTCTTTTTGCTATTATCGGTCATGTATTTCCTTTGTACTATGGATTTAAGGGAGGAAAGGGTGTTCTCGTAGGTGCATCTTCCTTTATAGCCGTTGATTTCAAGGTATTCATTGCTCTTCTTGCGATATTCATTGTTATGCTGGCTATTTCAAAATATGTATCTCTTTCTTCGATCATAAGTACTGCATATTGCCCTCTGGCAACGCTGCTTATGTCATGGATAGTTTCAGGAAACAGCTTTGGACGCAGTTTTCTCTATATGATATTGTCATTGCCCATGGCGGCTATTATCATCTGGATGCACAGATCAAACATTATTCGTCTTATGAACGGCAAAGAATCCAAATTTTACTTTGACAGACTCAGGATGTCAAAAGAAAATTAATAATCTGATATAATTACAAGGTAGGTATTTTTATGGCAAAGGTTGTCATTCTCGGATCAGGCGGCTTTGGCTTGAGCCTTGCAGTTTCGGCTGAACACTGCGGAAATCACGATGTTACTGTATGGTCTAAATTTCAGTCTGAAATAGACAGTATCAGAATGCACGGGGAACATATACAAAAGCTTCCGGGAGTTTCTATCTCGGAAAGTATTGCAATGACCAGCGATATTTCATGCGTCAGGGGATGCGATATTCTTGTTTTTGGAATCCCGTCTTCCTTTGTCAGAAATGTTGCAAGAGAAGCTGCTCCCTATATTGATTCGCATACTGTTATAGTAAATACCGGAAAAGGGCTTGAAGAGGGGAGTCTGAAAACGCTCAGCGAGGTCATAAGCGAAGAGATCGTTACTGACAAGCTTGTAGTTCTGTCAGGGCCTTCCCATGCGGAAGAGGTTGCAAGATGTATTCCTACTACTATTGTTGCTGCATCCGATAATATTGAAGCTGCCCGATATGTTCAGCAGGAATTCGGAAATAATTATCTGAGAATATATCTGAACGACGATGTAAAAGGCTGTGAGATAGGCGGAGCGCTGAAAAATATAATTGCTCTCTGTGCCGGCATCTGTGACGGTCTCGGCTATGGAGACAATACAAAAGCTGCTCTTATGACAAGAGGAATCCACGAAATAGCCCGTCTGGGAAAGGCGTGCGGAGCTGATGAATCTACTTTCAGCGGGCTTACCGGAATAGGTGATCTGATAGTCACCTGCACCAGTATGCACAGCAGAAACCGACGTGCAGGAATACTTATCGGTCAGGGGATATCTCCGCAGGAAGCTGTAAACAGAGTGGGCACTGTAGAGGGATATATTTGCTGCAAAGCCGCATATGATTTATCAAGACGGCTGGGCGTTGAGATGCCGATTACTGAACAGCTTAACGAAGTTCTTTTCAACGGCGGAGAAGTACGTCATGCTCTCAGCGCATTGATGAACCGTCCGCAGGTCTATGAGGAAATATGAGGTGTATTTATGATTGAAATTAAAGAGTACAGAGGACATATTGTCAACTGGCGCAGTCTGTGCGAAGAACTCGGACTCAGCAAGGAACTTTCACGTGAAGAAAGAGAAAACGAGATAATCTGCTGCGGTTATGAAAAATGGGGACATGAAATAGGCAGTCATCTTTACGGAATGTTTGCTTTTTGTCTGTATGATGATTCCTGTAATGAAACATTTTGTATCAGGGATCATTTCGGAACTAAGCCTTTTTATTACTATGTAACAACCGACAAACGTTTGCTGTGCGGTACAATGATACGTAATATCATGGAAAAAGAAGGCTTTGTAAAAGAACTGAACAGGAGTATGCTCCAGATCTATATGTCTCTGACTTACGTTGCCGGAGAAGAAACATTTTTCAAAGGTGTAAAAAAACTTATGCCCGGATGCTGGCTGTCATTTATCAACGGACAAATTGAAATACACCGCTATTGGAAACCGGAATTTCATCCGGATAATTCAAAAGGTCTTGATGAATGGGCAGATGAGATCCATACAAATGTAAAGCAGATCTTCACTGAGATAAAGACAGATAACGAGACAGCAGAATCGTTCCTTTCCGGAGGAGTTGATTCCTCGTATGTACTGGCTATGTCCGATGCAAAGATCAGTGATTCCTGCGGCTATGACGACGAGCGCTTTGACGAGTCCGGTCTGGCAGCAGAGACTGCAAAGCTGCTTGGACGTGAGAATAATCGCTGCCTCATTACTCCGGAGCAGTATTTTGATATTGTTCCGTATGTAATGTACAATATGGAACAGCCGCTTGGAGATGCTTCAGCTATTGCATTTGCAATTGCCTGCCGTGAAACTGCAAAGCATACAAAACTCTGCTATTCAGGTGAAGGTGCAGATGAGTTCTTTGGCGGATACAATATGTACCGAAATGCTGAACGCTATGGTGAAAATCTGAAAAACTTCTATGTAGGTAATACTAACATTATGAAGGAAGAGGAGAAGCAGCGTATTCTGAAGAACTATGATCCGGATGTTCTTCCTATTAACATTGTTAAAGATATATACAGTGAAACTGAGGGACTTGATCCTTTGTCAAAAATGTCGGATGTGGATATACAAATATGGCTTGAAGGCGATATCTATCTTAATGTTGACAAAATGAGCACAGCTGCCGGACTGGAGATACGAATGCCTCTTACGGACAGAAGAATATTTGATATTGCATCAAGAATGCCATCCGGATTCAAGGTGAATGATGAGCAGAATAAGGTTGCATTCAGAACAGCTGCTGCAAAAGTTCTTCCTGAAGAAATTGCATTCCGTAAAAAACTTGGATTTATAGTACCTATCAGAATCTGGCTTGCCGATGATCGTTATAATGCCGATGTAAAGGCAAAATTCAACAGCAGATCGGCAGCAGAATTCTTTGATACTGATGAGATAAACGCCATATTTCAAGAATATGTAAACGGTAATTCAGATAATTGGCGCAAAATCTGGACGATATATACGTTTCTTGTTTGGTACGAAGAGTATTTTGTAAAAAAATAAGAAATATAAAGCTCCCGTTATTTCGGGAGCTCAGTCTGTCAAAAAACCCCGAAACTGGAAGCAGAATCGGGGTTAAAATAT
>UQXS01000142.1 GCA_900545125.1 uncultured Ruminococcus sp. | reverse complement strand
GAGTCATATTCATCTTCCAGTTACCTGCGATAATTCTCTTTCTTGCCATTTTTCTTATCTCCTATAATAAAATTATTTATCATTAGCTGCTGCTACACCCGGCAACTCCTTACCTTCGAGGAACTCAAGTGAAGCTCCACCGCCTGTTGAGATGTGGCTCATCTTGTCACCATAGCCAAGCTGGTTAACAGCTGCTGCGGAATCACCACCACCGATGATTGTTGTAGCGTCTGTCTCAGCAAGAGCCTTAGCTACTGCGATAGTTCCCTTAGCAAGAACAGGATTCTCAAATACGCCCATAGGTCCGTTCCATACAACAGTCTTGGCTGTCTTTACTGCCTCAGCAAAGATCTCCTGTGTCTTTTCGCCGATATCAAGACCCATTTTATCAGCAGGGATCTTGTCGGAATCAACGTTTTCAACAGCGATCTCAGCGTCAATAGGATCAGGGAAAGAAGCTGCTACTGTAGTATCAACAGGGAGAAGAATCTTCTTGCCAAGAGATTCTGCCTTAGCAAGCATTTCCTTGCAGTAGTCAAGTTTTTCATCATCGACAAGAGACTTGCCGATAGAACCGCCGTTAGCCTTTATAAATGTGTAAGCCATACCGCCGCCGATGATAAGTGTGTCGCACTTTTCAAGGAGATTGGAGATTACATTGAGCTTATCTGCAACCTTAGCGCCGCCAAGGATAGCAACAAAGGGTCTTTCGGGAACTTCAACTGCATTGCCGAGATACTTGATCTCTTTCTGCATAAGATAGCCTACAGCTGTTTCCTTTACAAACTTTGTAACGCCTGCTGTGGAAGCATGAGCACGGTGTGCAGAACCGAAAGCATCCATAACGAATACTTCACCGTCAACGAGCTCTGCCAGTTCCTTGGAGAATTCTTCGCCGTTCTTTGTCTCTTCAGCGCCACGGAATCTTGTATTCTCAAGAACAACAATCTCGCCGTCAGCCATTTCAGCAACAGCTTTCTTTGCGTTGTCGCCTACTACTGTATCGTCAGCGGCAAAAACTACCTTTGTGTTTACGAGCTCAGCAAGTCTTGCGGCAGCGGGAGCAAGGGAGAACTTAGCCTCGGGACCGTTCTTGGGTTTGCCCAGATGCGAACAAAGAACGACCTTTGCGCCGTTTTCAATCAGCTTGTTGATAGTGGGAAGAGCTGCCTGGATTCTGTTATCATTTGTGATAACTCCGTCTTTCAGGGGAACGTTGAAGTCAACTCTTACGAGAACTTTTCTTCCCTTAACGTTAATGTCTTCTACTGTAACCTTGTTTAATCCTGCCATTGGTATGACATCCTTTCGTTTTAAGATAAGTTGTTAATATTATAACAACGTACAATTATATTTTACACTATTTCAAGAAATTTTTCAAGTACTTTTGTAATTTTTTTCTTATTTTTTTGAAAATTCCGGTACGATGCCCGATCCGGAACCGTCATCAAGCTCACGTGCAAGACTATCCGGCATACTTCTGGGGCCACGTACTGAAAAAACTCCGTGTTCCCGGAGATGTGCAAGACTGACAGGTTCATCATAGCGCCTCAGCAATTTAAGGCGCATCGCCTTTGTCATTCTTATATTGTCGTCAGACACTCTGCAGGGAATATCAGTCTCCAGCACACGGCATTTGTATCTGATACCTGAAACGGGAGCAGTTACATAAATATAGACAATATTGCCTTCTGACATACTTCTGCTCTGTTTCCAGAGAAATATTCCGTCATTGCATTCAGATATATGCCTGTCAATGTCATAATACTTTGGATTTGCCGGAATTATCCAGTTGCTGCACTTATCAGAGGATCCAACTTTTCTGCCTGACGTCAGCTCATAACTCATATCAATAAGCGGAAATATATCATCTTCCCTGAGTGTTCCGTCGAGAAGAAGTGTTATCCAGTTTCCTTTATTCATGTGATATCCCGGCAAAATCCCATCTCTGAGCCTCAGCGAGCCTGCCAGAAGAGGGTCGGTCTTTACATTGAGAATATCAATGCTCCCCTCACCCGCAAGTCCAAGCTTCTTATATGCTACAGTCATCGCAATTCCGTACCACTTTCTGTTGTCAGAATGGCGAAGAACAGCGGCATCCGGTGTTCTTTCCCAGAGATATTCCGGCTGAGTATCATATTTTTCTGCCGCATACTGAAATATTTTATTGCGCATTTTCATTTTTCCTTTCACAAAGACGATATTTCTATTATATTATAACATTATTTCATACCGATTTCAATAACCTTATCTGCAATTTTTTTTCTGAAAGCCTCATCATGTTCGACAAATATAATTGTCGGGCGGCTTTCAAGGATAAGCTTTTCGATCTGTATGCGTGAAATTATGTCGATATAATTCAGCGGTTCGTCCCAGATGTAGAGATGCGCACGTTCACACAGACTTCCTGCTATAAGAACCTTTTTCTTCTGACCTGCACTGAAACTTGTCAAATTGCGCTCGAAAAGCTCACGGGAAAATCCGAGCTTTCTCAGAACGGCAAAAAACAAGCTGATTTCTATTCTCAGCGATTCGGCATATTCTTTAAGCGAACCATGCAGATGATCGCTCTTCTGCGGAACATAGGATATTTTCAGCTGACTATTCCGGACTACAGTTCCGCTGTGCTCAATATTTTCTCCGTTTATGAGACGCAGTATGCTTGATTTTCCGCATCCGTTTCCGCCGGTGAGAGCGATCCGTTCCCCCTGCATCACAGTCAGATCAACGCCGCTGCAAACGATCTTTCCGCCGTAACTCAACGATATTTTTTCAAGCTGCAAAAGACGCCGTGAATGAAATTCCAGCGGCATTATCTTCAGCTGTGCTGTCTGTTCAATATTTTTCAGAAGTACGGCTTTTTCACGCACTGCTTTCTCTCTTCGCTCAGATATGGCAATGGAACGTGACATCATCTTTTGGGCTTTAGCCGCTTCGTTCGGACGTCTGGAGATATTCTTCTCAACTTTTTGCGGATCAAATCCGATTTTTGATTTTTCCGCTTTATCCGACCATTCAGCCGTTCGTTTTGCCGCTTCTTCAAGATGTTTTATTTCTTTTTTCAACTTCTCATTTACGGAAAGTTCAAAGCTGTCCTGCATATCCTTATTGCGCTGCCAGTCGGAATAGTTTCCCTTTTGCAGACTTATTCCGCACCTGTCTATAGACAGAATATGATCGGTACACTCATCAAGCAGCATTCTATCGTGAGATACAATAATGAATCCCTTTTTCTGACTGAGATACTTCCCCAGAATCCGTCTGCCGCTGCTGTCAAGATGATCTGTAGGCTCATCTATAAGCAGAAATGAATTCTGCCGCAGGAATAATCCCACCAGCATTGCTTTTGCCTGTTCACCGCCGGAAAGCGTGCAGAATTGCTGATAATCCGCATCCTGTCCTATTTTCAGCAGCGATATTTCACGATAGATCTCCCAGTCATCGGCTTCCGGAGCAATTTCACGGATAATGTCGATAGTAAACATTTCCGGATTTTTCACAGGATACGGGAAATACTCAAATTCAACCTGTGACGAAATAGTTCCGCTGCCACGAAGTTCTCCGGTAAGCAATCGGAGGAGTGTAGTCTTTCCTCTGCCGTTGCGTCCGATCAATCCTAATTTCCAGTTGGTATCAAGCTGTAAATTCACGTTTTCAAAAACATTTTCAGAACTTCCGTCATAAGAAAATGTCAGATCAGATATATTTATCAATGACATATTATTACCTCCTTTAAGTTGCCTTTAACAAAACAGCCGCAGGATATACGTTTCCTGCGGCTGCACAAAAAGAGGCATAACTGCCATGCATACAGAAGGAAAAAGCGTATTGATCCTGCAAAAAAGGCACAACAAAACCGACAGACATACTGCCGTCATTTTTTATTTGCCTTAATGAATACAGGATTACTTACGCATCTTCCCACCTCACATTCTTGAATTATATTTTGATTATACCATACACTTCAGAATTTGTCAATACAGAAAACATATATTTTTCTATTGACAAACTCAAGAAAATATTGTATACTAAAATAAAATAATTAATAATCTGTTAATAGATAAATTATCAGGCATATGATTTTTTAACAGATTTAAAGGAGTGACTATATGAAAAAAATTTCTTTCCGAAAAACAGCCGCTCTCGTCCTCTCGGGAGCGATACTGTTTTCTGCATCCAAAGCAGATATTTCATATAATATCAGCACGGACGCAGCATCCGGAAAAACACGTGTATCCGTTCACGACCCCTCTATATTCAAAGCAGAGGACGGTACATACTATGTCTGGGGTTCACACATCGAAGCAGCAAAATCAAACGATCTCCAAAACTGGACACGTTTCACAAACGGCTATACAGCCTCAGGAAACGTTGTATTCGGCGATCTGTCCCAGAACCTGAAAAAGGCTTTTGACTGGGCGGGCGAAAATCTTGAGGACTGCGATCTTACTAATCCGAACTCCAGCGGATTTGCAGTATGGGCACCGGATGTTATCTGGAATCCTGATTACGTTAATTCAGATGGCACAAAAGGCGCATATCTGATGTATTTCTGTACTTCCTCGACATATATGCGCTCTGTCATAGGATTTGCAGCATCGAAAAATCTCGAAGGCCCATACACTTTCGTCGATACGCTGATCTACTCAGGATTTACAGAAAACGACAGCTACGCCACAAGCTCTACAAAGAATGTCAACAGAAAATATACTTCCACCAATATCGACGAGCTGATCGCATCCGGTGAAGTGACATACAACAGCGAATGGTTCAGCAACAAGAATTACAATAACTATCTTTATCCTAACGCAATTGACCCGACGATCTATTACGGAACAGACGGCAAAATGTATATGTGCTACGGCTCATGGTCGGGAGGAATCTTCACTCTTGAAATTGATCCCTCAACCGGAAAATGTATCCACCCGAAAAGCGGAAAAACTTCTGACGGAAGAATGATCGACAGCTATTTTGGCACTAAAATCTCAGGCGGATATTACAAGTCCGGAGAAGGTCCGTTTATAGAGTATAATCCGGATAACGGATACTATTACCTCTGGGTCACATACGGCGGACTTCTGTCGGACGGCGGTTACAATATGCGTGTATTTCGTTCCGAAAGCCCCGCAGGCCCGTTTTATGATGCGGCAGGAAATCCGGCAGTTTTAGGTCAAAATACTGACCTTGACTCGGTGGGACTCAAAGTTATGGGAAACTACAAGTTCAGCAATCTTGACAAGGCATACATGGCGTGCGGACATAATTCCGTTCTGCGTGACGACGACGGAAAATGGTATCTTTTCTATCATGCGAGATTTGATGACGGCTATGAATTCCATGAAGTGCGTACACATTCAATGTACTTTAACGATGAAGGCTGGCCGGTTGTCGCTCCATATGAGTACAGCGGCGATGTAATGGCAGAATTCGGATATGAAACATCAGATATTGCCGGCGATTACGAATTTATAAATCACGGAAATGCTACTGATTCCAAAATAAACAATTACACAAAAATAACTCTCAGCGCAGACGGAAAGATCAGCGGTGCAGCAACCGGAACATGGTCTCAGGAAAAGGATAGTTCCGCCGCAGAAATTACTATAGGCAACCAGAAATACAGCGGATATTTTATCGCTGCACAGGACGAAAACGGAAAAAAAGTTATGTCCTTTACCGCTGTCGGAAACAATAACCAGACTGTCTGGGGAGCTCAGACCAATGAATTCACAGGTAAAGACAGAACCGGTCTTGTTGACTACTCCGATCCGGACTGCGATCTTGTCTATGCTCAGGAAACAGCCGGCGAAACCGGAAAGACAGTTAAAATAGGCGGTACGGATCTGTTAAGCGGCGTTTCATATTTTATTTCCAATAAGAACAGCGGTCTTGTCCTTGATTTGCCGGACGGAAAACTTGACGGTGGTACTAATATCCAGCAGTGGGAGAAAAATTCCAGCTTCGCACAACAATGGAGAATCGTTTCTGAAGATAACGGATATTGCAGGATCGTTTCACTTGGAGATGAATCCAAATGTCTCGCTGTTTCGGAAATCTCCGCAAATGACGGCGTAAACGTTGAATTACAGGAATATATCGGTTCTGATAATCAGCTTTGGAAACTTGTTAAAAACGGAGCATATTACGGAATTGTTTCTAAATGCTCCGGAAATTCAGCAGGACTCGACGTTTTTGAATGGTCAACCGAAAACGGCGGAAACATAAATCAGTGGAATTACTGGGGCGGCGACTGTCAGCTATGGAAAATATCCCCTGTTTATCCAACTGTCAACAGCGGAACTTATACGATGAAAAATCTTAACAGCGGACTGTTTATATCAGAAAAAAACGGCAGTGCCATTCAGAGCACGCCCGGAATTGGAC
>UQXS01000141.1 GCA_900545125.1 uncultured Ruminococcus sp. | reverse complement strand
GTCTTTCCGGAACCGTTTGGCCCGAGCAGACCAAATATTTCTCCCTCCCGGATTTCTATATTAAGATGATCCAAAGCCGTAAGTTCCTTATAGCGTTTGACCAGATTTTCAATTTTTACAATAGTATCTGACATACTGAAATGCCTCCTTAATTATGCTTGCTTCATTAATATTGCTGCACCAATTAAACATTGCCAAAAGACGCAGTCAAAAATCAAGTTTATCAAGGATGACGACGAAAGCATACTGGCGTATGCTGAGGAGGAAGACGCAGAGAAAGTTTATTTTTGACAAGTATTGACGGCAAGGTTTAGTTGGGGGAGCAATATTATTTTAACAGAATTCATGCTTCATTACAAGTAACAAATGTCATTGATTTCATGTGACATTTGTCATATTTTTTTGCCGTATGTTTTCATACATAAAAATTCATCGGATAAAGTCCGAAAAAAATTTATATCTCTTTACTTTAAATTTTCAGTATTTCCTGATGCGTTTTTGTATAAAATATAAAATTATAAAAACCTATTGACAAATTGCTCCGGATGTGGTATAATAATTAAGTACTTAATGTGAATTGAATTCAAAAATGCTGGTGTGGCTCAAAGGTAGAGCAGCGGTATCGTAAACCGCAGGTTGCAGGTTCGATTCCTGTCACCAGCTCCATAATTGTACCTGACGAATGATAATTAGTCAGGTACATTTTTTATGAAAAAGCCGGGAAACAATGAGAACAAGTTCTGAATATTCAGCTAATCATAGAACAATCGCAAGTACTCATTTTATTTTAGAGTTCGTATTTGCCAAAAAGATATGCGCAGAAACATACTAAACAGGCTCTAACAACAACCGGCTGTCTGTAAAAATCAGACAGCCGGATTTATTATTTAAGGATTATTTAATAATTTCTGTGTTAGAATTATGTCATAACACGGAAAGGCGGCAGAAAAATGTATCTGAACATACTTAAAAAAGACCTGAAACGCAAGAAAACAATGAACTTTATACTGCTTATGTTCATTATCCTTGCAGTTACGTTTGCGGCAAGCGGACTCAATAACGTTCTGACCGTAATGAACGGAACGGACTATTATCTTGACAAAGCCGGCATTGGAGATTTAACAGTTATCACAATGGGCAGCGAATCTGCCGGAAAGGCATCATCGGTACTGGACAAGGCTGATTGCGTGAAAAGCTACAAGATAGAAGAATGCATTTCCGGCTCGGAAAACTGCATCAGACATAAAAACGGAACAAAAGCAAAAACAAAAAATAATCCGCTGTTTCAGTCTATGTCAAATGCAAAGATGAATTTCTTTGATGAAAACAACAATGCAGTTTCAGAAGTAAAGCCCGGTGAAGTTATGATTGCCGGAAGCTTCATAGAACAGAACGATCTTAAAATCGGAGATGAAATCATTGTCAGACTTGGCGATGTTCAGATTGATCTCAAAATTGCCGGAAAAATAAAAGATGCTTTTTTAGGCTCGGATTTTATGGGCAATACAAGATTTCTTCTTAATCAGACAGACTACGCCAGATTTGCGGCAGACGAAGAAATTTATGAAAACGGCATATTTGAACTAATATATATTGAAACCGACGACTTAAAATCCGCAAAAGCCGTTGTAGGCGACATTCCAAAAGTTGCCTTTACCGGCGACAGAGATCTGCTTAAAATGTGCTATGTAATGGAAATGATCGTTGCCTTAGTTGTCCTTATATTAAGCATATGCCTTATTATCGTGTCATTTGTCGTGCTCCGCTTTTCTATCGGATTCACCATTGCCGAAGAATACAGGGAAATCGGCGTTATGAAAGCTATCGGACTGAAAAACAGAAAAATACGCAGTCTGTATATAATAAAGTATCTTATTATGTCGATATTCGGCGGTATTATCGGATTTTTCGCAAGTATTCCGTTCGGAGATATGATTATCCAATCGTCTGCAAAAAATATGATGATCGGCAACAATGCAGGACTCCTCATCAATATTGCAAGTACAATAGGAACAATATGCATAATTCTTATGTTTGCATACAGCTGTACAGGAAAAGTCAGAAAATTCACCCCTATCGACGCCATACGCTGCGGACAGAACGGCGAACGTTTCCGCAAAAAAAGCTTTTTAAGACTGGGAAAAACCAAATCAAAGCCATCGTTTTATATGGCTTTAAACGATATTTTAAGCGCTCCCAGACGCTTTATGACAATAATCATCTCATTCTTTATTTGCACTCTGTTCGTGCTGATACTGGTCAATACGGTTTCAACAATGAAAAGTCCGAATCTGATAAGTACATTCGGTACAAAAAGCGATCTTTATATATCAGGTATTGACGAATTTATGGGACTTGAAAGTGCAAAAAGCAAAAAAGACGTTGAAAATGAATTGAAACGCATCGCTGACGAAATCACAGCAGAGGGTATGCCATGCAAATTAAGCGTTGACATCCAATATAAATACAAGGCAGCATCGGACGGAAAGGAAATTCCGGTTTCCTGCGCCCAGAGCGTCGGCATCAGAGCAGATGAATACGAATATACCAAAGGAACTGCGCCAAAATACAGAAATGAGATTGCAATAACACCCCAGATATCCGAAACACTTGGAGTCAGAATTGGCGATACGGTCACGATTGATTTCGGTTCGGAAAAAATCGACTGCATCGTAACCGCATACTTCCAGACGATGAATAATCTGGGAGAACTTATCAGACTGAGCGATGAAGCTCCTGCGGATATGAAATTCGTATCAGCCACAAGACAATATCAGGTGGATTTTACCGATGATCCGTCAGACAAGGAAATAGAAAGCCGCAAGGAAAGGATCAAGAAGCTTTACGATAATGCCAAGGTAATGAATGCCGCCGAATACTGCATGGACTGCACATCGGTAGTTCCGACTCTGGAAGCTGTACAATATCTGCTCCTGACTATAACAATTATTGTGGTTATCCTTGTTACAATACTTGTTGAACGTTCATTTATTTCAGATGAACGCAGCCAGATAGCCATTCTGAAAGCTATCGGATTTACAAACGGAACAATAGTCAAGTGGCATACACTACGTTTCGGAATAGCAGCACTTGCGGCTGCTATTCTGGCAGCGATCGCTTCGATCCCCATGACAAATCTTTGTATAACGCCTGTCTTTGGAATGATGGGAGCGTCTGATATTGATTTCAATATCGAGCCGCTGAAAATTTTCCTTATCTATCCTGCTGTCATATTTGCAGTAACAATCGCATCAGCGTGGATAACTGCTCTTCACACCAGAAGGATAAAAACCTCCGAAGCCACTAATATTGAATAAAGGAGCTAAATTACTATGAGTAAAGTTTTAACCGCAAAAGATCTTTGCAAAACATATAT
The DNA here is from genome assembly GCA_900545125.1 of uncultured Ruminococcus sp. GTDB lineage: Bacteria > Bacillota > Clostridia > Oscillospirales > Ruminococcaceae > Ruminococcus. Next base: position 3,058 of record UQXS01000141.1, on the reverse strand, counting down.
CATAAACAAGCGTCAGAACAACGTGCTGAAAAATGTTAATTTCAGCATCGACGAAGGAGAAATGGTCGCCATAATGGGGCCGTCCGGTTCGGGAAAATCTACATTGCTGTATGCAGTTTCCGGCATGGACAGCATTACGGCAGGCGAGGTACAATTCTGCGGCAGGGATATAACAAAACTCAGCGAAAAGGAACTCGCCGGACTAAGGCTTGACGAAATGGGATTTATCTTTCAGCAGATGTATATGCTGAAAAATCTTACAGTGCTTGACAATATCATCCTCCCCTCCTGCCAGTCGGATAAGATAAAGGAAAGCCGCAAAGAAACGGTTCACAGGGGCGAGGAACTTATGCGGAAACTCGGAATTATCGACATTGCCGACAACGACATAACCGAAGTTTCAGGCGGTCAGCTCCAGCGTGCCTGTATATGCCGAAGCATGATAAACAACCCGAAGATCATCTTTGCCGATGAACCGACAGGCGCTCTTAACCGCACCTCCTCCGACGAGGTCATGGACGAACTTACCGGACTTAATAACGACGGCACAACGATCATGCTTGTTACTCACGATGTAAAAGTCGCCGCAAAATGCACAAGAGTGCTCTATATAGTTGACGGAAACATAAAAGGCGAGTATAATATAGGTAAGTACGAAAATGATTCTCAAATAAGAGAGCGTGAACGTGCTCTTAATAACTGGCTTATGGAGATGGGTTGGTAATGACCGATATTCTGATTGTTGAAGATAATAAAGAAATTTCAGATGTACTGTGTGATTTTCTGCGTGCAGAGAATTACACAGTATCAACTGCCGAAAGCGGTGAAAAAGCCTTGTCCCTTTATGAAAAATACGGGGCAAGGCTTATAGTGCTTGATATTATGCTGCCGGGCATGGATGGATTTTCCGTTTGCAGCAAGATACGTGAACAAAGCAATACGCCGATACTTATAGTAAGTTCTAAAACAGCCAAGGATGATAAGCTGAACGGTCTTGTTCTCGGCGCTGACGATTATATAGAAAAACCCTATGATGTTGATATTCTTCTTGCAAAAATCGCAGGAATCTTTAAACGCCGGTACGCTATTGATGAATTTTCCGTTGGCAGTTTAAAGTTCAACAAAGCGGAAAAGAAAGTCAGCAAAAATGATGTTCCGATAAGCATGACTTCAAAGGAATTTGAACTTCTTCTCCTGCTTGCTGAAAACATGGGAAAAACACTCAGAAAAGAGTACATTTTCAATACGATATGGGGCAGCGACAGCTTTTCCGAAATGCAGACGCTGACAGTACATATAAAATGGCTGCGTAAGAAAATTGAGGATGACCCCGGACATCCGGAACATATCCTGACAGTCTGGGGTGTTGGGTATAAATTTGTATGAAAGCGTTCAATAAAATTTTTGTGGGAATGTTACTGCTGATCGCCGTGATATTTGCATCAGTAAATATCATTATTCTAAGACCTGACGATATAAACGGCAGACCATACCGTGTGGAGATCAGCCGCATGGCAGAACTTATAGAGAACAATTCCTTGTCCTCCGATGAACTGTCAGAGTGCAGATACGTTACAGATATTGTGAAATATTCCGACTCCCCTGACGACTTTTACAGCGCAGACAGCGACTATGCAGTCAGGGTGATAAACGGTGAACTCTATCGGTTCGACTACACATCCCCTGCTGATGATACAGGAAAAGCAGCGGTTATCATCAACATTGCTCTCGGTATTATGTCGGCGGTCACGATAGGAATAATGCTGTATATACGTACAAAGATACTCAGACCGTTTAAAAAAATGTCAGATATCCCATATGAGCTTTCAAAGGGAAATCTTACACCGCCGGTAAAAGAAACAAAAAGCCGCTTTTTCGGGAAATTTATCTGGGGCATCGATCTGCTGCGTGAAAATATGGAAGAACAGAGAAAACGTGAGCTGGAACTCCAGAAAGAAAAGAAAATCCTGCTTCTTTCTTTGTCTCATGATGTAAAAACTCCGCTGTCTGCAATAAAACTCTATGCAAAGGCTCTCTCCAAGGGACTATACACCGATAAGAAAAAACAAATTGAAACAGCAGAAAAGATCAACGGAAAAGCTGACGAAATAGAAAATTATATTTCGCAGATTATCAAAGCATCCAGCGAGGATCTCATAAAGCTTGAAGTAAACAACGGGGAATTTTATCTGTCGGAACTTATAAATGATATCTTCCGTTACTACAGCGAAAAATTAAAAATAATGCATACCGATTTTAAGATTTCCGGCTACGGCAACTGCATTATTAAAGGAGATATCGAACGCAGTGTGGAAGTTCTTCAGAATATTATCGAAAACGCAATAAAATACGGCGATGGCAAACAAATAGAAATACTGTTCAGTGAAGAGGAAAATTGTCAGCTTATTACCGTAAAAAACAGCGGAAATACACTGTCTGATACGGATATCCTGCATATCTTCGAGAGCTTTCACCGTGGCATAAATGCCGAAGGAAAAAGCGGAAGCGGTCTTGGTCTTTATATCTGCCGTCAGCTCATGAGAAAAATGAACGGTGAGATCTTTGCCGAAACACAAAACGGCTTCATGAATGTTACCTGCGTTTTCCAGAAAGCATGATTGTACATTCTTAGAACTTGTTCTCATACTATAGATAAATATCGGAGAATTGGTATAAGTAAAAACAGGGACGGTGATTTATTAAGTCACTGTCCCTGTTTTAAAAAATTATTATCCTTAGCATAATCGTAAAGTTTTTTGTTTGCGATGTCAAGTGTCCCGAAACGATCGGTGCAGCTTATGACCTTCCGACACTTTTCAATGATTTTCAGAGCTTTATCAAAAGTTTCAGTAGAAACAGGTTCAAACGCTTTTTCCGACACCATTTCTGAAGCTAATGCAGATGCAACAGGAAAATCAATATCGTTTTCGCTGATAATTCCAGCCGCAAAAGGTATCTGCAATCTTTGCAGATGCCGAAAAGTATTGATTCCCCTGCCGCCGCCTGCAATGACAAATACTTCCGGTTCACCCGTCACAGGTTCGAGTTCCGCCGAACC
>UQXS01000140.1 GCA_900545125.1 uncultured Ruminococcus sp. | reverse complement strand
ATCCCGTCTCCTCGCCTGCCTTTGCCGGTATTCCTCTGTCGTTAAGAGCTTTCGAGTAGACGCTGATAAACTTATTGCCTCGCACAAGAATACTGAAATCCGACGGTTTGCACGGACGTGTGCCGTCAGGGGTGATAACGGGATATTTTCCGTTTATCATGGCGGCGATCCTGTCGGCAGTATACTCAGCCTCATAATTGATATCCTGAGATTCTGCTTTGTCAGCGTCGTTTTCTTCCGGGGGATCATCGTTTACAAGAGTTATTTCAGTCAGGCATGATTCCCCTGCATCGGCGTAGACCTGCGCCCCGAAATACAGCATTTCATCCTCGCTGTATCTGATCCCGCCGCATTTTTCGGACATGATCTGACCAAAAACAAAGTTTACAAAATCAATTACTCCCTGAGAGCTGCGGAAGTTCTTATTCAGCACAATTGCCTGATTCGGACAATTGTTCTCCGGAGAATATGTTTCGGAATTCCTCAATGTGTCAATGAAATTCCGGGGATTAGCCAGTCTGAATCCGTATATCGACTGTTTGACATCGCCAACCAGAAAAACGTTGTTCCCATACATCGGATCACCGTCCGGAGTATGCCTGTAATTTTTCGATATCAGCCTGAATATGAGATCCTGCTTGTTGTTTGAATCCTGATACTCGTCGATCATGATAATGTCGTAAAATTCCGCAGTACGACGTGCAGTTTCCGAAGGAATTATCCTGCCCTGATCGTCGGTATCAGCAAGTATCTCCAGAGCCAGACGCTCTCCGTCATCAAAGCTCACAGCATTTTTCTCGCATTTCTTCGCCCAGATAATCTCCTGATACTTCCTGAGCATCTCTGTCAGTACAAATGTCACTTCTGCGGATTCCGCAAAATCGCTTTCTGCCGAAGATGTTCCGGACAAAATTGCGGAAACAAGTTCTTTCATCTTCTCACGCTTTTTCTTGTAAACCTCACGCAGTTCCTTATTATGGGGAGTTTTTGCGGTAACGGTCACAAGTTTTCCAAAAGAACGAAGCCGTTCCGACTCCCCACTGTCAGGGAAACGTCCGGTGCGGATGATTCCAATAAGTTCGTTTACCTTATCGTATTCTTCCTCCGCCTGCCGAAACGATGCCTCAGCCTGCGGATAATTATGAATATCGGGGAATATCCTGCCGATAAGTCCAAGACAGTCATCAGCAAGTTTCAAGGCATTTTCTGCTCTTTCTTCAAGACTTTTCATAAGAGCCTTATAATAAACAGAGCTGCGGAAATCCTTTCTGTACTCATTTTCGGCAGTTTCAAGCCATTTGTCACGGAGAGCCACAGAGGCAAGAAATTCATCGGCAAGAGAGATCACTTCCACCAGCACACGGTCGTTTCTGATACAGAATCGGTCATACAAAAATGATATCTTGTCATATTCGTTCTCGCTGTACCAGTTTATAAGTTCGTCCATTGCCTGCGCTTTTAGTGCCTTGTTTTCCGCCTCGTCAAGAACCGCAAAACCGGAAGTGATGCCCTGATCCGTAATGTTATCCCGGATAAGCTCAAAACAGAAAGAATTTATTGTTGAGATTTTTGCACTTTGCAGAAGCGTCTGCTGCTTTAAAAGATGACTGCTTCCCGGATTCTGATTGATAAGCTCCCTCAGACGCTTATCAAGTCTTTTTTTCATTTCCGCAGCCGCATCATTTGTGAAAGTAACAACTATCATCCTGTCCGCCCTGACACCGGATCCGGGATCGGCAATCAATTTTACCAGCCGTTCTGTCAGAACCGAGGTTTTTCCGCTTCCTGCCGCAGCCGATACAATAATTGAAGTATTCCGTGCATTTATAGCATTTTCCTGCTGCTTTGTCCAAGCCATATCAATTCACCGTCACTTTGCTTTTTCGATCAGTTCTGCTTCCGTAAGGATCTCTATGCCAAGTTCGTTTGCCTTTACAAGCTTGCTTCCGGCTTCCTCTCCGGCTACTACAAAGCTTGTTTTCTTTGATACAGAACCGCTTACCTTGCCTCCTAAACTCTCTATCAGCGCCTTTGCCTCGTCACGTTTCATGGTAGGAAGAGTTCCCGTGAGAACAAAAGTCAGACCGCTGAAACGATCGTCCGCCAAAGATTTTTTACTGTAGGTCATGTTCACTCCGTATTCTTTGAGACGGCTGATAAGTTCAAGGATATGCGGCTCACGCAGGGAACTGTAAACGCTTTCTGCCATTACATCGCCGAAGCCCTCTATTGCAGATATTTCGTCTTTTTCAGCTGTCAGAAGTTCATCAATACCACCGAACTTTTCGCAGAGCAGCGCTGCAGCTTTCTGTCCGATATTTCGTATTCCAATACCGAAAACCAGACGATCAGCTTCATTGCTCTTTGATGCTTCGATGGCATCTATAAGATTCTGCGCCGACTTCTCACCGAAACGTTCAAGGGTCATAAGCTGCTCTTTTCGGAGGATATAAAGATCAGCCGGCGATTTCACCATTCCGCTTTCAACAAGCATTTTCATATTTGCTTCGCCCAGACCGTCAATATTCATTGCGTTCTTTGAAGCAAAATGTATCATATTTTTCAGCAGCTGCGCCGGACATGATACATTCGGGCATCTCAGAACGCTTTCACCCTCGTCACGCACAGAGGGAGTTCCGCATACCGGACAAACGGCAGGAAGCGTAAACTTTACGGAATCTTCTTTATGTGACACGCTCCGCAGAACTTCCGGAATTATCTCGCCTGCCTTGCGCACAACAATTATATCTCCGACACGTATATCCTTTTCGTCAATGAAATCCTGATTATGCAGAACTGCTCTTGAAACGCTCGTTCCTGCCAGAAGTATCGGATCAAATACCGCAACCGGCGTAATAGCCCCGGTTCGTCCCACGTTGACTTCAATATCAAGCAGTACGGTTTCCTTTTCCTCGGGAGGATATTTATAAGCGACCGCCCACTTTGGCGTTTTGGAAGTTGCCCCCATGATATCACGCTGCGAAAGCTTATTTACCTTGATAACCACACCGTCGATATCAAAGCCGAATTCCGCACGTTCCTGTCCGATTCTTTCTATTTCCTCTTTTATTTCCGATGTTTCACGGCATATTCTGTAAGACGGCAGAACTTTGAATCCCATTGATCGAAGCTCATCAAGAGACTGGATATGCGTTTCGTACTCCTTTCCCCTGACCTGCTGAACATTGAAAATAAATATATCCAGACGGCGTTTTGCAGTTATTTTCGGATCTTTCTGCCGCAATGAACCGGCCGCCGCATTACGGGGATTCTTAAAAGGTTGTTCTCCGCTCAGTTCCTGCTGTTCCACCAGAGAAAAGAAGCTTTCACGGGGCATATATACTTCTCCCCTGACTTCAAGAAATTCCGGTGCATTCTCTATTTTCAGCGGAATAGATCTTATAGTACGGAGATTTGCCGTCACATCCTCTCCGACAAAACCGTCTCCCCGTGTAGAACCTCTTGTAAAAAGTCCGTTTTCATATTCAAGAGATACCGATAATCCGTCGATTTTCGGCTCAACAGAGAATTCTGCATCTGTAAGTTCCTCGTGACATTTCTGCACGAAATTCTCAACCTGTTCAAAAGAAAAAACATCCTGTAGACTTGCCATCTGAACAGAATGGCTTACCTTTTCAAACTTATTCAGTGCCATTCCGCCCACACGCTGCGTCGGTGACGATGGCAGGATAAATTCAGGAAACTGCTCTTCCAGTCCTTTAAGTTCCTGCATCAGCATATCGAAATCGTAATCCGAAATATCCGGATTATCAAGTACATAATACTGATAGCTGTATTTCTCCAGAAGCGCTGAAAGCTCCTTTATTCTATTCTGTGCGTCTGATTTGTTCATTGCTTTCCTCCGTTCATATGCAAAAGCTGTCCGGAAACTGCACCGGACAGCTTTTGCAGCAAATACCTCACAAGACTTGTGCGACTGATTTTTATTTTGTTATCTTTCTTGCTTCCATGTAGAAACGCTTATCCTCTGCATGACCCATGGAGAATGTCTTTCTTGGCAGTGCTCCGTCCTTGATTACAGTCGGGAAAAGCTGCGATTTATCCATATCAGGCAGAATAAAACCGATTCCGTTATGTTTGTCAGCAAGCTGTCTGACTGTTTCCTTTCCGTGGATGTAATCAACTTTTCCGCCGTTTTCCCTGAGATATCCGTCAAGAAAATTCTGGAGAGAACCAACGGAAAGATTTGACGTTTTATTGTGTATCCAGTACTTCTTTTCGGAATTTTCACAGCAGCAGATCACATACTGATCGGATTCCTTATCCTCAGAAAGTCCGAGAGCTTCTGTCATCTCCGACATGAGCTTATCGCAGTCAACATCAAATACAAGGCGGTGAATAGCCTCGAATTTAAGTGCATCACTATGCAGATTAACGATCTCCGCCAGTGCATAACGTGCAGGATGATCTGAAAAGTCCTTTTCCGGATTGGATTTTTTAAGCTGCTCGTAGAATTCCTTTGCCGTTGCCAGAGAATGATTTCCGTCCCCCATAGCATAGAGAAGAACAGGTGTATCCGGCATACCATATTTTTTTGCAAAAACTTCCGGATCAGCAAGAGCTGTCAGTGCATCGTCAATACGCTGCTGCTCACCGCTTCCGGCAAGATAACCGGTTATTCTGCCTCCGCCCTGCATAAGTTCCGTATCATAGAGCTTTTCCATTGAATCCTTATTGCCTGCAAGGGGTTCGATAACAGTGCAGCCGGGATCATCAATGAGTATCATAATATGCGGCAATTCCAGAGGTGCGCCCTGTCTTACCTTTATTCTGGGCGGAATTCTTTCAATTACCGTAGCCTCGGTAGCACGTACTTCAGAGGTACTGCCTTTAGAAAAATCATATTTTTCAAGATCAACAGCACCAACTATTCCCTGACGGAGAATCCCGTTGCCCTGAATTCTTTCTACATAGATCATTGCATCTTTGTACTCGTCAAAAATCTCCTGATTCATGTAATCATTCATTGTTTTGTGGATAGCATCTATCCTCTCGGACACGCCGTCCTGCTCCAGAAAAAGTTCGGGAAGAATGAGATTAAGAGTTGACGGTGCATCTCCTACATTTTCGTAAACACTGTCCCAGTATTCCGGCTCGCTTGTGTACTGATCGCAGGCAATTACCGACCATTTGCCGGCATCAACATTTTTTTTCGGAAGAAGTATATCCGCATTGTGAAAAGCAGTAGTATTCATTATCTTACTCCTTTAATAAATTTTTTTAATTCCTTATTAAGACGTGAAACAGGCAGTCCCATAACGTTAAAGAAATCACCGTTGATCTTATTCACAAACAGCGCCCCTCTGCCCTGAATACCGTATCCGCCCGCCTTGTCATAAGGCTCGTCGGTAGAAATGTAATCCTCGATTTCTTCATCTGAAAGCTCATTGAAAAAAACGTCTGTGCCTTCGTCAAACGAAACAGTTCTGTCTCCATACATAATGCAGCATCCTGTAAACACGGAATGGACATTGCCCGACAGCATATGAAGATATTCACGAGCCTGCTCCTTATCTTTCGGCTTACCGAGAATTTTACTCCGGCATACGACTGTCGTATCACATCCTATAACGATATCCTCCGGAAACATTTCATGTGCTTTTTCTGCCTTGACACGTGCAAGATATTCAGCTGCGCCGCATATTCCCTTTATTACGATATCATCCGGAAGAGTTTCGTCAGCATCTATTGAAACAGCCGTAAAATCATCGGTTATAAGTTTCATAAGCTCTCTTCTTCTCGGCGATGCAGAAGCGAGAATTATTTTCATTCAATCACGTCCTCAATAAGTCTATTTTAACATATAGTGTATCGGATGTCAAGGAAAAACACATTATCCCGGTTGTCCCCATTTGGACAGACGGTCAAGAGCGACCTGTTCCCAGCGTGTTCCCGGTCTGCCATAGTTGCAGTATGGATGTATGGATATTCCCCCACGAGGTGTAAACTCTCCCCAGACCTCCATATATCTTGGGTCGGTAAGTTTGACAAGATCATTCAGTATAATATTCACGCAGTCCTCGTGGAAATCTCCGTGATTCCTGAAACTGAACAGATAAAGTTTCAGAGACTTGCTCTCCACCATTTTTACATCCGGAACATATTGTATATATATCGTGGCAAAATCCGGCTGACCTGTAATCGGGCACAGGCTGGTAAATTCGGGACAATTGAATCTGACAAAATAGTCTCTGTCCTGATGCTTGTTTATGAACGTTTCAAGCATCTGCGGAGCGTAATCATCGGGATATTCTGTTTTTTTATTTCCACACCATAGCTGGATACTACCTTCATCAAAAACCTCTTTACTTTCCTGCTTTTTTTTCTTTCTGTCCTTTGATATAAGTAAGAACCTGTTCTTTACTTCGGTCACTGACTGTTACTGCACAATATGACGGATTCCACAAATGTCCTCCCCACAATTCCCGTTTTAATTCCGGATGAGAAAGAAAAAGCTGCCGTGCAAGATTTCCTTTCATAATTTTGATCATATCC